>CAZOXJ010000115.1:3871-5833 GCA_964583325.1 uncultured Lentimicrobiaceae bacterium | reverse complement strand
GAAATAAAAGTTTCGGTAAAGGATATTTCGGGGATGGACTGAATTTGTTCAACGATTACCTGTTTTAAATGCTCATTGTTACGCGTAATAATTTTGATCAGCAAAGAGTATTTCCCCGAAATATGATGACATTCAACGATTTCGGGAATATGCCGTATTTTATTGAAAACCTCATTGTGCGTGCTGGTTGATGTAAGGTTAACCTGTATCCCTATGAATGCACAGGTTAGGTAACCCATGCTTTTGTGATTAAACACAAGTTGTGAACCGGAAATAATTCCGGCTTCCTTCATTTTACGGATCCGCTGGTGCACTGCCGTATGCGTAACCTTACAATTACGGGCTACTTCGACGTACGACATACGCGCATCCTTCATTAATTGCTCTACAATCCGTTTGTCGAGTGCATCAAGATGAAAGTTATTCTGCATGGTTTAATAGAGATTAATTCAATTAGAATCAAGAATTGCTTAATAAGTTTCAAAATTAAAATATTATTTGATATTTGGTTTCAAAATGATATAGTTATTGATCAATTCATAAACATCTGATAGTTTTGCATGCTTATTAAGACCTGTCAGCGTCCGCAGGACCTGACAGCGTCTGCTCTGAAAATAAGGGAAAACGCCCCACTCATTATCCGCAGTTCATAGCATTGTAAGGACTTAAAAAACATTACCACAGTAAAATCGCCACACACTTTTTACCTCAATAAAAAAATAACTAACTTCACACAAAAATAAGTCTTATGAAACACGATCCATCACGCGCAATATTCGAAATGAAGCAGTTCGGCGAATTCGGCGATGTTAATCCATCCATTACCGATTCAGCAACGTACACTTTTTTACAGGCCAAAACCATGACGGATACTTTTCATGGCGAAGCCGAAGGATGCTTCCTGTATTCGAGGCATTGGAATCCTAGCAATAAATACCTGGCCGATGTACTGGCTGCCATGGAAGGCACCGAAGAAGGATGGGTAACAGCTTCAGGAATGGCGGCAATTACTTCAGCTATATTACAATGCTGTAGTGCAGGTGATCATATTGTTTCGAGTGTTTCTTCCTACGGAGGCACTTTCGCATTTATGCAAAATTACCTTCCGAAATTTAATATTTCAACCACATTTGTTGATATAACCGATCTGGAAGCAGTTCGCAAGGCAATTAAACCAAATACCAGAATCATCTATACCGAATCGATGACAAATCCGATGCTTCAGATTTCGGATATACCGGCTTTGGCTGCTATTGCCAACCAGCACAATATCAAGCTACTGGTTGACAATACATTTACTCCGATGATCATGCAGCCAGCTGCTTTGGGCGCTCATATCGTTGTTTACAGCATGACTAAATTTATTAATGGTAAAAACGATTGTGTTGCTGGAGCCATTTGTGCTTCAAAGGAATTTGTCAATTCACTGATTGATGTTAATAACGGAACTGCTATGTTGCTAGGTCCGGCACTTGATCCGTTGCGTTCGTCAAGCATCCTGAAAAATCTGCATACACTGCATATCCGCATGCAGCAGCATAGTAAAAATGCCATGTACCTGGCTATAAAAATGAAAGAAGCCGGGTTAAAAATAAGCTATCCGGGATTGCCTGATCATAAAGGCCATGAACTGATAAAGAGCCAGATGAATCCTGATTTCGGATTTGGCGGCATGCTTTCGATTGATATGGTAACCAGCGAAAAAGCATCGCAGTTTATGGAATTGATGGAAATGCATGATGTTGGATATCTTGCAGTTAGCCTCGGATATTTTAAAACCCTTTTCAGCAATTCAGGTAAAAGCACATCAAGCGAAGTACCCGAAGATGTGCAGCATGATATGGGACTTTCAGCGGGACTGGTTCGTTTCAGCGTAGGTCTCGATCATGATATTGAACGCACCTGGAAAAGCATTGAGCATTGTTTGAAAATGATGAATTAATTTAATTTTTTGAATCCCGT
>CAZOXJ010000115.1:0-3771 GCA_964583325.1 uncultured Lentimicrobiaceae bacterium | reverse complement strand
CCTGCTGATTTATGATTAAATTACTGCTAATAGTTGGTACAGGAGGATTCCTGGGAACGGTTTCGAGGTTTCTGACTTCACGCTATTTTACGGCTTTTTTCCCTTCTTCCTTCCCTTACGGTACTTTTGTTGTGAATGTTGTCGGCTGTTTCCTTATCGGACTAATATACGGAATTACCGAAAAAGGGACGTTTATTTCATCCGAATGGAAGATGTTTCTCACTGTTGGTTTTTGCGGCGGATTTACAACATTTTCGGCTTTTGCCGCTGAAAATATGGCAATGCTTCGCGACGGCGAATTATTTAACTTCTTTTTATACACGGGAAGCAGCATCTTTATTGGATTGCTTGCCACTTACCTTGGAATAATGCTTGTTAAAATTTTTTAGTTATGGAAACCGGTGATAATGTAAAAGTTTTACGGGTGTACACCAGTTCGACGGACAAGCTGAAGCATACACCTTTATATGAAATGTTGGTATACGCTGCCAGGCGCAACGGGCTTGCAGGTGCAACCGTTCATAAAGGTGTGATGGGATTCGGCGGAAGCAGCGTGGTGCATTCGGCTAAATTCTGGGAAACCAACGATAAACTTCCGGTGGTTGTCGAAATAATTGACGAAAGCCCCAAAATTGAGGCTTTCTTTGAAGTCATTAAACCATATCTCGAAAGTGTACGCTACGGATGCCTTGTTACCATTGAGGATGCAAATGTTGTATTTTATAAAACAGGGAACAAAAAATCAGTCTTTGAACTTTGAAATCTGTTTATCGAATCTTCCCAACATTCGACTTCTAACATCCAACATTCATCAACCCCAAAATCCCAAACCCCAACCCCTTACTTCACCACTTTCGTATACACAAAATCTCTACCCTGTTTAAGCGTAAAACCATCTACGTTTCCATTAGCCTGCAAATTGAATATCATTACAATACCAGCCTGGTCGAACCTGAATTCAGTTTCCGAGACTGCATCCAGCGGAAATGAAGGTTGACCGGTTGCCTGGGCTGTTAATTTCCCGTTATCCTGTTTTACAGTTATTACCAAAGGCAATTGCTCCGAAGTATATTCGCCTTCGTAAGCCGAAAGTTTATCAGCCGCAAGAGCAACCGTTTTAAAATCCGGAATTTTATAGGGTTTATCAAAATAACAACTCAGCAATCCGATTAGGATATCATTCATGGGATAATTCATCCCATTGGAGCAGAATGCAATAGCAACTTTGTCCTCTGGGAAATAAGCCAAAGAGGATGAAAATCCGTCAATTCCGCCATTGTGCCCGAACGCATATCTTTCGTGAAAGGGGATTTTAAATGTTCCCAGACCAAAACCATCTTTCATCGTCGTCATACTTTTAAGGGAATTCTCGTTGAGCAGTTTGCCATCGAAAAGGGCTGTAATAAAAAGAGTTAAATCAGGAGTGCTGGAAATCACTGCACCTGCGCCATGCGGAATGCTCATATCCGTTTCGGGCAAAATAACCCATTTACCTTCTGCATTTTCAAAGGAAGATGCTTCGTTGGAAGCATGGTTGATTTTACCTCCGTACATCGTGTTTTTAATTCCGATCCGCGAAGTGATCCTTGCCGAAAGATTTTCCTGGTATGATTTGCCGGTTACATCTTCAATTATGAATCCCAATAAAACAAAATTTGTATTGCTGTATTCACCTTTTGTTCCCGGGGCAAAAACGGGTTCCTGGCTTTCGAATAAATCGAGCAATTGCTGCCTGCTGCGTGGTTCGGTCATCCATTTGGGATAATCCTCGCTGTTGGTAAAATTATACAAACCGCTGTGATGGTTAAGCAGATCCGCGATTGTGATAGTTTTGGAATTAGGGATTTTGCTGAAAAACTCAGAAAGCGGAGTTTCGAGACTGAGTTTCTTTTCTTCGATAAGTTGAAGGATCATCACCGAAGTAAACATTTTGCTGATGGATCCGATCCGATATCGTGTTTCAGGAGTTGAATTAACTGGTTTGGCCCCTGTATTATCAATAAATCCAATGGCTTTGCTGTATTCAACTACGCCATTTTTGGTAATGGTGACCGAGGCCATTGCTTTGTTGTTATCATCCAGTGCTTTAAGCAGACTGTCGATCCTGCTGCTGAAGTCTGGTGTTTTCTGCGCAACCAGTCCTGTTGCAGAAAATGAAAATGCCAGAATCAGAATGAAAATGAGTTTTTGGTTCATTGTTTTGTTGTTTTTTAGGAATGAAATATGTTAATAATGCATATCTGACGAAAGTAGTCACAAAAAGTTACTGCTTTCATCAACAGATGTTAAAATTTGTGCATCAAATCAGTTTCCGATGTCTACCTAAGTGAAATAAAAAGTATTACTTCAATTTATCTTTAAAAACTTTTCTGAATTTTTCCAACTTCGGCACAATTACAAATGTGCAATAGGGCGCATCGCCATTTTGGTTAAAATAATTCTGGTGATAATCTTCGGCAATATAAAACGGAGCCGCAGGATTAATTTCAGTAACAATAGGTTTTTCAAAAACATTTTCGGAATTCAGCCTGGCTTTGTATGCTTCGGCAAGTTGCTTCTGCTCATCGTTATGATAAAAAACAGCCGAACGGTATTGCGTTCCCTGGTCGGCACCCTGCCTGTTGAGGGTAGTTGGATCATGACTGGCCCAAAAAGCTTCGAGCAACTCATCATATGAAATTACGGAAGGATCAAAAATGATCATACAGGCTTCGGCATGACCGGTGAGCCCAGAGGTAACTTCACGGTAGGTAGGATTTTTAATTTTTCCGCCGGTATAACCCGAAGTAACCGAAAGTACACCTTTAAGTTCCTGAAAAACTGCTTCTACACACCAGAAACAGCCCGAAGCAAAAGTAGCTGTATCCGTTTTAATTCCGTTTGCCGGCATATCCATTTGAATATCGTTTTTAAGTGTGTTGCTTTTGCATCCCGTAACAAGCAGGATGGCAAAAATGATTAATGTAAGTCGTTGCATATGTGTTAAAATTCATTTAGTATCAACAAAAAAATCATGCTTTAGTTCAGCCTGAAACCTTTGTAATCAGTGACAAAATTTGTAAAAAGCTCTATTCTTTGGCAATGAATTTATAGTGAGGATTTAAAAATATTTCTGACATTTCCGGTTTGTAATTAAAATATTTTTACTTTTGCAGCAGTTCTTTTACTACCATCACTTATCAAGAAAGGCTGAGGGAAATGGACCTTTGAAGCCTTGACAACCTGTCCTGATTTAGTCCGGACAAGGTGCCACATCCAACCGCTATTGGCGGAAAGATAAGATTGGAATCAGTTTTGCGATATCGTAACCGCTATATCTACAAAGCTCTTCTGACTTATCGGGAGAGTTTTTTTTATGCTCTTTCCGGTAGCCCTTTCAGGTAAGTGATACTTTTTTGTTAATCCTCAAAAATCACATACCATGAACAAAATCACCCAGATCATCCATTCTATTCCTGTTGATGAATTAACCGGGGCAATCTCTGTACCTATTTATCAAACTGCAACTTACGTTCAGGAAGCTCCCGGCGTTAACAAAGGTTACGACTATGCCCGCACCAATAATCCTACCCGCGCAGCTCTCGAAAAAATAGTTGCCCAACTCGAAGGTGGCAGTGCAGGTTTCGCTTTTGCAACAGGGCTGGCTGCTATTGATGCTATATTAAAGACTTTAAAAACCGGCGACGAAATTGTTGCCGTTGACGATATTTACGGCGGTGCTTACCGTCTTTTTACCCATGTATACCAGAAATTCGGCATTAAAATTCATTA
>CAZOXJ010000114.1:0-13364 GCA_964583325.1 uncultured Lentimicrobiaceae bacterium | reverse complement strand
TTCACTCTTCACTGTCATTGCGAGCGAAGCGAAGCAACACTTTTAACATATTTCTCCAGCCACTCATCCGTTTCCCAAAGCATATGAAGGATATTCTCTTTTGCCGAGTAACCGTGGCTTTCGTAAGGTAACGATACATAACGGACAGTTCCGCCATGGCCTTTTATAGCGCTGTACAAACGTTCGCTCTGCATCGGGAAAGTACCGGTATTGTTATCCGCGTCGCCATGTATAAGCAACAAAGGCGTTTTAATTTTGTCGGCATAACTGAACGGGCTCATACTGTTATACACCTCGGGAGCTTCCCAATACGTGCGCTCCTCGCCCTGAAACCCGAAAGGAGTCAGCGTGCGGTTATAGGCACCGCTTCGGGCAATACCGGCTTTAAACAAACTGGTGTGAGCCAGCAGGTTTGCAGTCATAAAAGCACCATAGCTATGTCCGCCAACTGCTACCCGGGTGCTGTCGCCAACACCCATTTTGTCAAGCGCCTGTATAGCAGCATGAGCATTCAGGTAAAGCTGAGGGATAAAATTATCGTTGGGCTCGTTACCGTTCACACCTACAATCGGCATTTCGGCATTATCGAGCACAGCATATCCGCGTGTAACCCATAGCACAGGCGAACCGTAGAACGGACGGGTAAACGTATTCTTCGATCCCCGCACCTGCGAAGCATCCGAAGCCGATTTGTATTCGATAGGGTAGGCCCATATCAAAACAGGTAACTTCCCGTCGCGGGCAGCATCATAGCCTTTCGGTAAATACAAGTTGCCCGAAAGACTAACACCGTCGTCGCGTTTGTAAGTTATTTTCTGACGGCTTACACCTTCAAGTTTGGTGTAAGGGTTTGCAAACGAGGTTAAAAGTTTTTCGGTCTGTTTTTTCTTTACCGTTGTGTGCAGGTAATAATTGGAAATTTCCTTTTGACTTTCGCGGGCGGTAATAAAAGTAAGTTTCACCGGGTCAATCATTTTTACAAGGTATTCGTAATACGGTGCCTTGCATTGCCAGAGTATTTTTTTGCTGCCATCAGTAATATTGAAAGTCTGCACAAGAGGCATGTCGCCTTCGTCGGAAGCTCCATCGGCACTCAGCATCAGTTCTTTTTCATTCAAAACCAGCAGAGCTTGCCGGCCGAATTCGTTTTTTCGGGTCAGCGGTTCGCCAATATCGGAGTATGAATCGTTGGAGCTGCGTGCGAAAAGCGAATCAACCTTACCTGTGGAAGGATTGTAGCGGTTCATCTGCATTTTTCGCGTCGCATACGACTCTTCATAAAATACAGCAATAGTGTTATTCCCCCACATTACATCCTGAAAACGCATTTTCGTTTTAAATAATTCTGTTGCTTCCGAAGTGCTGTTGGTTGAAGAAATTCTGACAGCCATCATCGCATCCCGCCATTCCGATTTCGATTTGCCAAGGCCGCCATCCAGAGCTTTTACATAAGTAACAGTTGAAGCTTCGTCACTTCGCCACGAGAAAGACCGAGGATAATCCGGAGCATCATCAAACCCGATGGGTACGCCTTCCGACGAAGGATTTTTTACTATTTGCCGTACTGTTTTTCCACTCATATCAGTTACACTTACCGTGTGCGGAAATCCATAAGCAGTAACTGAATAGGAAAAAGGCTTATCAATTGTTTGTAGTAACAGAAAGTTTTTATCTGGCGAAATACTAAAACTCCTGTAAATAGCCGGATCGCCAATCTTTTCTTCAGCAGTAATGGAAGTAACAACCAATTGCGATTTGGTATAAAACTCGAAAAGCGCCTCATCGTAACCTGATTTAATCAGGTCCTGGTAGGTGCGCGCAGCCGTTTTTTTGCCCAGGTTTTCCTGAATTACAGGGCCTTTCGGTGCCAGTGGTTTTTCCGGTATTCTGGCATTCGGCAGTGTGGCTTTATAAATCAGGCGGTTGTCGTCGATCCAGGAAAAACTCCCGCCCAGCACAATATTCAGTGGCATTTTATTTATGCGTGTCGCGGTAAATGATGCGATATCAATAATATAAAGGTCGGCTCTGTCGTAGGTAAGATTCACAAATCCAATTTTTGACTGCGACGGGCTCCACTGCAAACTGGTTGCCCGCATGTTGTCAGGAAGACCTTTAATTGCATATTCTTCAAGCGTATTCAGTTCTTTAAAACGCATTCCGGCAATAGTAGTCATGCGGCTTTGAGCGAAATTATTCGGATTGATGCGCAAACCGGCAATGCGCAATTCGGGTTCAGCCAGTTCAGCAACCGTCGGGAAGGTATTTCGTTCAAGCAACAGCATCCATTTACCGGCATCGTCCACACTGGCTGATGGAATTGGTTTGGCCATGATCAGGTCGTAAATATCGCTGGGTGGAAGTTTATAGGAACTTTCGTCCTGGGCTTTTATGTGCATAATTGTTAAGAGAAAAAGTAAAGTAAATATTGTTTTCATATTGGGGATGATTTGTCGGTTTTATTGCAGATCAGTCGTTTGTGTGTTTTAAAAATAGGGTTAAGACCCTGCACGCAGCTTTCCTGTAATTGAGTATCCATGTAAATCCGGATAAACTGAAACACCTGACGGCGGCAGGATGTTCAGCAGCTATTCCATACTTTCCGCGATAAACTTTGTCAGCTGCTCATAAAAAAGCTGAACCGGGAAACCCATCACATTATAATAGCAGCCTTCGATACCGCTTATTCCAATATATCCTATCCAATCCTGTATGCCATACGAGCCGGCTTTGTCATAAGGTTTATGATGGGTAACATAATATTCAATTTCGTCGGCTGCCAGTTCCCTGAACGTAACCAGCGTATGCGAATGAAAGACTACTTTCCTGGTTGCGGATTTCAGGCAAATACCTGTATAAACGGAATGTTGCCTGCCCGAAAGTTGTTTCAGCATCTCAACAGATTCGTTTTTACCTGATGGTTTCCCGATGTATTTCCCGTCGAGCCACACAATGGTGTCGGCGGTAACCAGTATATCGTCATCAGCAATCAGGGCCTTGTCAAAAGCATCAGCTTTTAATTCACATAAATACCGGGCAATATCAGCGCCCTGTAACCCGGAAGGATAAGTTTCTTCAACATCAATTTCCACCAGGCTGTAATGCAATCCCAGGGCTTTTAACAGGGCTTGCCTGCGTGGCGATTTTGATCCTAACAATAAGTTGTAGTGCTTAAGGATTTCCTGGTTCATCGGTATTTAGTATTGATGAGTGATTATAAGTTATGTTTTACAGATTGTTTTGTTTTTTAGAAGATGGAAATTGATGAGCTCATGGATTAAGAGACTATTTAAATTTTTAAAATTCATGAGTACAAGTAAAGAAAATGTTGGAAGTCGGGAGTCAGAAGTCGCCTGCCTGACTGCGTCACGCAGGCAAGGAAGAATCCAATTGTAGTTCAACAACCACGATTCTCGCCCCTCGCCCCTCGCCTTGTCGCCCCTCGCCTTGTCTGTATGTCATAAGCATTAATTTTAAACAGACTCTAAAATTGCCCGGCAACAACCGATCCGATTCCTCCCACCATAATCCATTTCAACATGCTGCTCAGGAAGTGAAAATCTGTTTTGATTTCAGCTTTTTTGAGTTTAATCAGGAATAAAACCAGCGGAATTTCGACAGCTGCTGCCAGCCACATAGCAGCAAAAATTCTGCTGAACTGAAGCAGGTATATCTGAGTTACAACCAACAAGATGAATGTAATGACAGCCAAAATAAACAGCATCGTTTTCGTGAACCCAATACCTTTAACTAACGGCAGCGACTGGCACCGGATCATTTTATCCCCTTCCATATCTTCAATGTCTTTAACTATTTCGCGCATTAAACTGAGCAGAAATGCGAATATACTTATAGCTGTTACAATATTTGTAATAATGCCTGAGCCTTCAGCGTTGATCGTTGAGTTTTGCCTTTCTATCAGCCATGCCATGGCAAGCGTGCCGGCCGACATGCAGGAAACGGCTATATTTCCCCATAAAAAGGTCTTTTTTAAATGTACCGCATACCACCAGGCAACTGCTAATGCCAGAATAAGCAGGCTTGCGGGTAACCAGTTATGCATTACTATTGATAGCCCGGCTGCGGAAAAAATAGCCAGCAGACTAAACAAAAGAGCGGTTGTACGTGCCTGACCCGTTGTTATCAGCTTGCCGATAATTTGTTGTTTGGGCTTGTTGACACGGTCGGTAGCCACATCGAAATAATCGTTTATGATGTATCCGGCAGCGGCAATACACATAGTAATTATTACCATTACCATATATTCAGGCTCACCCATGCCGGGCGTTGCTGAAAAAGCAGAATAAACGGGCATAAACACCAGAAAGCGCAATATGAAAAACGTGATAGCAATTATCAGCAGGTTAGGCACCCTCAGCATGGTATAAATTGCGCGCATCGAAGTGAATCTATATTGCTATTTTAAAGGTTTATGGAGAAAAGTTTTTTTGAACTGAAAATTCAGTTTGCTTGTGAAATTCATGACTGAAAGAAATTGTTCCGAAAAATCAGTCATCCTGAATTACCAGTGATAAGCATCATCATTCATCCATTTTCCCTGAACTTTCAGAACCTGTTCGATAACATCACGAACGCAGCCCCGCCCTCCCGGTAAATGCGAAATGTAAGTAGCTGAGCGTTTTATTTCTTCTGCAGCGTCGGCGGGGCATGTTGGAACTCCCGCTTTAAGCATTATTTCATAATCCGGAATATCATCACCCATAAAAAGAATATTCTCACTTTTAAGGTTATGAGTTTCGAGATATTGGTTGTAAACATCAATTTTTTTGTCAACTCCCAGGAAAACATCCTCAATATTAAGGGTTTCAAAACGTCGTTTCATTGACTCTGAATACCCTCCCGAAATAATAGCGATCCGGTAATTTTTCTTAATGGCAAGCTGCATGGCGTAGCCGTCTTTCACATTGGCAGTGCGCAGCGCATCGCCCGAACTGGTTAATACCACGGTGCCATCAGTGAGTACACCGTCATAATCAAAAATAAAAGTGTTAACGTGTAAAAGCTTTTCCTTGTAGTTCGACATATTTCAGTAAGAATTTCCTATTCGTATTTTTTGATAATGATATTGGCTAACAGCCTGTAAAGTTCTGCATATTCGGGAAGTGAAGCAAGTGCTTCAATATGTTTTTCAATGGTAATAAAATCATTTCGTCGTGCCGGTCCGGTTTGAAATTGTAAAGGATCACCTGTAACTGCTTTGTGCGATGTTTCCATAATGAGCGGGAACAATACTTCTGGTGGCAGTCCCGACAATTTAAGTAACTCATTTCCTATAATGTACATAAGGTTTGAGTAATTGCCGGTAAAAACGGCAGCAGTATGCACCAGCATCCGCTGCTGGCTGTCAGCTTCATACACTTTTGCTGATAAATTAAGGGCTGCCTTTTTTAGTTCCAGTAAGGTGTCTTCTGATGAGGCTTCCAGGAAGAAAGGAACTTCGCTGAACGAAACCGGTATCTCTTTCGACATGGTTTGCAAAGGATACAATACACCATAATGTTTGAAAACGCCTTTAAAAATACTCATGTTAACCGATCCCGCGGTATGAACTGCTATGCCATCAAATTCACCTATGGAACGGGCAACCTGCTCAATGGCACTATCCGTAACGGCAATGATAATAAGGTCGGCTTGAGTGGTTAAATCCTTTATATCGCTAAATGCCTCTGTATTGCACGAACCGGCTAAAGCTTGGGCGTTCGCATAATTCCGGCTCCAGATACCAGATATCCTGTATCCTTTATGTGCCAGGTTTCTTGCAAGGTGAGTAGCAACATTACCTGTTCCTGCAATAGCGATATTTTTGATGCTTTTCATTACGGTTGATGAAAGTTTTTGCAGGCTTTCTGATGCAGTATTTCTTAAAAGGATGGCCGGTTCCTATTCTGTTTTTACGGTTCTCGCAGGCTTTTCCTGAACTTGTAACGGAAATATTTTTGTCCCGGATTAAAAGCAGGTTTTACGCTTCGTAAATCGCATTCTATCCGGAACTGCTAACATCAAACTGATTTAAAACACTCTCTCTTTACACTTTCGTTGCAGGTTCACTTTCTTTTCGCATGGTTCTGCGCATAAGAGCATACGTTAAACCACTGAACAAAATTACGATGCCAAGCCATAATACAGCAATGTAAGGAAAAATAATGGCTTTCATCACGATGTAATCCTGCTGCTTTTCGTAAATTCCTATCTGTATGGCCTGCGAATCGGTTGCAACACCTTCAAACCTCAGTTTCATACCCAGCGATTCAACCAATCCATCGGTTCTTTTCAGTTCTCCGTTCACTATTTCATACTTAGCTTCGGTTTCTGTCATACCCGACTTCATGCTGAAAATTTTAAATTTCGCTGTAATACTTGCATTATTTACATCGTCATTTTCCATTACACTCACAATTTCATCAAGTATGATGAAACTTCGTTCAACAACAAGTGTATCTTTCACGTTCATCGGCTGCACTCCTGAACTGCTGAATCCGTCAGCATCGGCAGTGCCTGAACTTTCCTGCGCAAAACTCAGGAACGTGTATATATCTTTGTCAATAAAGTGCTTGGTATCCGGATTGTAAACATTTCCCATTCGGGTGTTACGGTTTAAAGAGGGATACACCGAAAAGTCTACTTTGCCAGTTCCGGCATCCTTCATTCTTACAAAATCTACCTTGTAAAAAGTTTCTCTTCCTTTGGTGGTTGCATCAGTATAGGTAACCATGTATTTGCCCATGGGTTGTCCGATACCTTTCATCAGTATGAGATTTTCCTGATTACCTTCGCTGCTGCCGAGGTCGAAGCCGGTTGTATTCTTTGATATTATCTGAGGATTGCTGAATGCAAGCACTACCCCCAATAGGAAAATAGTGAATCCGACATGTGTAAATGCCGCCCCTACGTTGGTGGTTTTGCGTATGTAGCGTATTATAAAATCTACAGAAACAACTGATGCTAACAAAATGCTGAACAACAGTATAATACGGCTGATATCGGTAATCTGGTCGCCAATTGCAATCAAAACGGCCAATATCGCTGCAATACCGCTGGAAATAAGCATATTGCGAATAAAAACCTTAATATTGTTCTGGCCATAATTCAGGTATTGGCTAATCGCTATCCCTAATAACACAACAATTGTAAAAGGCATTTGCCAGGTGTTGTAAAAGTTAATATTATCGATAGGAGGGGCTATATTGGTGCCAAAAATCTTATTAAAAACAGGTATCGAAGTTGTAGCAATAATCTGGAAAGCCGATAAAAGCATTACAATTCCTCCGATAAGCATCCAGAACTCACGCGTCATGATTTCATCGCTGTCTTTTTTAGGGAAGGCTTTCTTCCTTTTCAACAGCAGAAGCAAAGGGAAAATTAAAAACAAACCATTGAAAAACAGCATTTGTGTAGCCAGGGCATTTGCTCCGAATGAATGAACTGAAGTATCGCCAAGTATGCCGCTCCGGGTAAGATATGTAGCATAA
This sequence comes from uncultured Lentimicrobiaceae bacterium, assembly GCA_964583325.1. Lineage (GTDB taxonomy): Bacteria > Bacteroidota > Bacteroidia > Bacteroidales > UBA4417 > UBA4417. Next base: position 5,874 of record CAZOXJ010000114.1, on the reverse strand, counting down.
AGTACAAAAAACCAGGACAATATCGTGAAGAAATAAGTTGTCGCATAAGTGTTAAACCTTTTCCTTGCTATTATCATACTGTGCAATGTTGCAACCAGTAAAAGCCAGGGAACAAGTGAAGCATTTTCAACAGGGTCCCATGCCCAGAAACCGCCGAAAGTCAGCGATTCGTATGCCCAGCGTCCACCAAGAATAATTCCGATTCCTAAGGTCAGTATGGCTGCAATTGTCCAGGGAATAGCCGGTTTTAACCATGAGTGATATTCTTTTCGCCAAAGCGAAGCTATTGCAAAACTAGCAGGAACAAGCGCAACCGCATACCCGAGAAAAAGTGAGGGCGGGTGTATTACCATCCATATATTTTCAAGCAACGGATTTAATCCGTTACCATCAACTAAATACATCAGGTAATTCGCTTCTTTAAAAAGTTCTTCTTCAGCATTTTGAGGCATATTCCGCAACAATTCAAAAGGACTTCCTCCTATGCTGAAGCTGCCAAGATCGAATCCCAGAACCATCGAAACAAGAAAGAATTGGCCGGCTGCAAATACAGGCATCACCCAGGCTTTCCATTCACGCGCTGAATACAGTAAAAACAGTCCGATTATCCCCTGGAAAAATGCCCATACCAGGTAGGAGCCTTCCTGGCCTGCCCAGAAACAGGATATCAGGAATTTTGTTGCCATGTCTTTCGACGAATACTGCCAAACGTAGGAATATTCGAAATAATGGTTGCCAATCAGGTAATACAGGCTGCCAATTGCTCCAAGCAATGTTATAAAATGTAACCAGTAAAAATTTCCGGCTAGTTTGGAATACAGTACTTTCTTTTCTGCATTTTTAATTGAGAAAATGTATAAAAGTGCTGATGCAATTAATGATAAAATGCTGAGCCAGATAAAGATACGGCCAAGGTTACCGGCCATAAGGTGTTCTCCAACGTATTGTATGTTCATGTAGGTATCGATATATGTTTATGCTACAAAAGTATACTTAATAACCAAAACAGAGAAGGCTTGTTTTAATTTGGAATGAAAAATATTTTAAATATTGGATATACAGTTCGTTATGGTTATTCTATTTTATGAATTCATTTGTTTAGAGACCGATTAGACCACTGCGTAACAATAATTTCTTAATATTGCGTCAGCAAATTTTCGACATCATACTAATCCCCGGCAGATTGTTAGGACTACTTAATATATTATTCTGCAGGAAGTGAAAAATTTCTTGGCAATAAATACACCAAGGCAATGTTGATTTGATCTGGAAAGATCTGATCAATAAATATTATTGAAATGAAGTTCAAAGCAAACTAAAACGTATGTGTATGGCAATAACGCTAAAGGATGTTTCAACTAAGAAGGAATATTCCGATTTTATACATATCCCGGAAAAAATTCATCAGGGGCACAAGGACTGGTTACCGCCTTTGTATATGGATGAAAAGATCTTTTTTGATCCTAAAAAGAACCATTCATTTAATGCATGCGATCACCGGTTAATATTGGCTTATAGGGATGGAATTGTAGTTGGGCGCGTAATGGGTATTATAAATCACCAGTATAATGAAATGATGGGTGTGAAAAATGCACGTTTTGGATTTATCGAAACATACAATGATCAGGAAGTAGTGCATGCTCTAATTTCCGAAATTGAAAACTGGGGACGTGAAAAGGGGATGAATAAAATTGTTGGCCCATTCGGATTTTCGGACCGTGAGCCACAAGGGTTTCTGATCGAAGGTTTTGAATATGAGCCGGTTATCGATAGCGCCTGTAATTTCGAATACATGCCTGCGCTTGTTGAAGCCGAAGGATATACAAAGGAATTGGATTGCGTAATCTACCGATATCCGCTATCAAATCCGCCACCAGAAGTAATGTACAAAATATTTGACAGGATTACATCACGAAAGGACTTTCAATTTCTTGAATTCAAAAGCAAAGGTGAATTAAAACCATGGATTGTTCCGATTTTGAGAGCAATGAACGAATCCTTTGTCAATATTTATGGATTTGTCCCGATGAGTGAAACCGAGATGCAGGAAATGGCTAAAAAATACATGCCGGTTATTGACCTCGAATTCGTCAGTGTCGTAGTTAAGGATGGTAAGGTGATTTCTTTTGTTATTAGTATGCCAAATATGTATAAAGGACTGCAGAAAGCAAAAGGTCGTTTATTCCCTCTAGGATTATTTCATATACTCAGGGCCCTGAAAACTGCCAAAACTGTTAACCTGATGATTGGAGCAGTTATTCCTGAATATCAGAAACAAGGTTTGAATATCTATTTATCCATTTCTACAATTAAAGCAGCGATTAAAAGAGGAATGCACAGTGTTGATACACATGTTGTTATGGAGGAAAATGACGATATGTCGAATGAATTTAAGCGCTACGGAGCTTTCCTGATTAAAAAATTCAGGGTTTACCAAAAAGAATTATAAAAAGAACGCTTTAGCTTTGTAATTTGTATATTTGATCCAGAGATTTAAATAACTAGCCTGTCTTAGCAACAAATCGCAACATATCTGTTTGATCAAAATGAATTAAATTACATAACTCTTTGCATGGTCTGGGCGAATTAAGTAAATTTCTGAAACTGCAATGTCATGGAAATAAAAATTGTTGAAGTAAACTCCCGCAAACTGCTCCGCATCTTTATTCATCTGCCGGCAAAACTGCATAAGAATGAGACAAATTGGATGCCTACCATTTATTCCGACGACTGGAACTTTTTTAATCCTAAAAAGAACCATCAGTTCGAATCATGCGATACAATAATGGCTCTTGCCATGGTTGATGGGAAACCTGTCGGCAGGATTATGGGAATTATTCATAATACATATAATACACTGCGTAACGAAAACACCGCTAGGTTCGGTTATTTTGATTCAATCGACAGCCAGGAAGTTGCCCATGCTCTTTTTACTTTTATACAGGATTGGGTTACTCTAAAGGGTAAAACCTTGCTTGTAGGTCCTTACGGCTTTTCTGATAAAGATATTCAAGGCTTGCTTATCGAAGGTTTCGATCAGTTACCCTTACTCGATTCGGCATGCAATCCGCCGTATATCGTTAAACTAATTGAAAACGAGGCATTTGTTAAGGAAATTGATTGTATGACTTACCGGTTTCCCGTGAACCTTGCCTTACCTGAATTGTATTACAGGATTGTGCAACGCGCTAATTACAGCAATCATACACAACTTGTTGAGTTTACCTCGCGCCGTCAGTTAAAGCCTTATATCGTTCCTGTTTTGGAATTGGTGAATCAGACCTATAATCATTTATATGGTTTTGTCCCAATGTCGGAAACTGAAATTCACGAGCTTGCATCGCGATACCTGCCTATTATCGATCCCCGTTTTGTTAAAATCATCGAAAAGGATGGAGCCGTAATTGCTTTTATTATTGCGATTCCTAATCTCACCAAAGGGATTCAGAAATCGCGCGGATATTTGTTCCCAATTGGCATTTTTCAGATATTGCTTGCTTCAAAGAGAACACGCCAGCTTGATCTGATGCTGGGAGCTGTTCGCCGCGATTACCAGGGAACCGGTATCGAAATTGTGATGGGTATCAGTCTTATCGAATCAGCACGTAAAGCCGATTTTAGAGATATTGAAGCACACCTTATACTCGAGAATAATTATAAAATGCGAGCCGAGATTGAAAGGCTAAAGGTACCTGTAAATAAAAGGTTCAGGGTTTTCAGGAAAGAATTGTAGTTTTGATAATTCAATAATTCGCCAAGCAGGTCCGGGTTATATTTTAAAATATAATCCTGACTGTAGCTGCCTGTTTAAGAATGATTATCAGGAACTTCCGCAGAAATGACTGATTTTGTATGAAATCTTCGGATATCTGCAGGAATTATTAAATATCTCGAAATAAATAGCTGATATTAAAAAACATTTTATACCTTTGCACCCCTTAAAATTCATTTAAATAATCACTTAACCGAAAGGAAGTTTATCCATTATGATCATTGTTCCTGTAAAAGAAGGCGAAAGCATTGACCGCTCGCTGAAGAAACTGAAACGTAAATTCGAAAAAACCGGTGTTGTTAAAGAACTGCGTAACCGTCAGAAATTTACAAAACCATCAATCGTACGTCGCGAAGAAATCCGCCACGCTATTTACATCCAACAGCTTCAGCAGCAGCAGGAATTGTAATCAACCGGGAATTTTTTCCGGGAGGCAGGAAGTAATACTTGCATTTCTCATACTATTGTTGTACTTTTAACGTTAGTTAAGTGCAAAAGTGAGAGGGCAAAGGTTACTTCCTGTTTTAGTTTGACGGATGCTGAAGGAAAAATACATAGACTACCTGCAATTCGAAAAGCGTTATTCAACGCATACTGTTCTGGCATATCATTCCGATCTGGATGATTTTTCCGGTTTCCTTTCAATGCAATACAATATTTCTGATCTTTTACAGGCTGATCATACATTGATCCGCTCGTGGCTAATTTCACTTATCGATCGTAAAGTTTCAACGCGCTCTGTCAACCGCAAGCTTTCCTCCATCAAATCTTTCTACCGGTATTGTCAACGGCAGGGTTTGCTCACCAGCAATCCTATGCTTAAAGTGGTTGCTCCCCGCACCTCAAAGCAGCTTCCTGTGTTTCTTACTCACGATAATCTGGAAAATTTACTGCAAAAAGTTGCTTTTGAAGATTCTTACGAAGGGAACCGTGATAAGATGATCCTTACATTATTTTATGCCACCGGCATTCGTCGGGCAGAACTGGTGCAGATAAATATTCCAGACCTCAACCTTGATGCAGGGACTCTTAAAGTTACAGGTAAACGCAATAAGGAGCGAATAGTTCCTCTTGGGGAACAAGTAATTATTCAGATGAAAGAATACTTATATGTCAGGAATTGCTATTTATCCGAAAACAAAACAGTTACACAAAACAATTGTACTTCACTTTTTGTTACTTCCAGGGGATTGTCTGCATATCCCAAGCTTATCTATAATATAGTTCACAAATACCTTTCTGAAATTGCATCTAACCATAAGCTTAGTCCGCATGTGCTCCGGCATACATTTGCCACACATATGCTCGACGACGGTGCCGATCTGAATGCAATCAAAGAAATTCTCGGACATTCAAGCCTGGCGGCTACCCAGGTTTATACGCACAACACTATAGCAAAACTGAAAACAATCTACAAACAGGCCCATCCAAGGGCATAAACAAAAGGAGGACTCATGAAAGTTAACATCAATTCAGTGCATTTTAAAACCGACAAAAAACTTGATACTTTCATTATCGAGAAGGTTGAGAAACTGTCGGACATGTATGACGGTATAATCGGAAGCGAGGTAACGCTAAGGGTTAACAACAGCGAAGACCATGATAATAAAATAGCCGAAATACGGTTATTGGTTCCAGGAAACGATCTTTTTGCCAAAAAACAAAGCAAATCTTTTGAAGAAGCTACTGATATTGCGGTAGATGCGCTTCGTAAGCAATTAACCAAACATAAAGAGAAGCAGAGAGGCGAATAAAAATAATTAAAAATATTTTCACCACTTGTTTGGTAATTCAAATTAAGTGCGTACATTTGCAGTCCTTTTCAAAAAGGACTGCTTTTTTGTGATAAAGGGGAGCTGTAAAGAGTTGATTATAGGATTGTTAGAGTTGCATTAACACTGAAAGCCTGCTTAATTCGCTCTTTTGCAGAGAAATTTAAAAGGCCGATGTAGCTCAGTTGGTAGAGCAGCTGATTTGTAATCAGCTGGTCGGGGGTTCGAGTCCCTCCATCGGCTCCAGTTCATCGAAATGATTTAATTAAAATACCGGGGGGATACCAGAGCGGTCAAATGGGGCAGACTGTAAATCTGTTGGCTAAGCCT
>CAZOXJ010000113.1:0-13433 GCA_964583325.1 uncultured Lentimicrobiaceae bacterium | reverse complement strand
TTCCCTTTTTGAACACCAGCCATCAGAATTAATGCTTCGGAATTTCTTTTAGAAAAACGATGCAATATAGCACCTAATACCATTTAATTGAAAGCTTTTTACCAAGATTCGCATCACCGATAAAAAGAGTAAGGCACTTAATAGTTCAGAAATTTAGAAAGGCACTACATTCCTTTGTATTTTATTTAATTACTTTTACAGGCTCAAAAGCCAGTTTCCCGAATCAGTTCTGTGAATATTGAAAATAAAATGGCTTTGCTTTACTTAAAATAATACTTACATGCTGGCAAACCTTTACCGAAAGCTTATTCCATTATCTATAAGAAGCTTTATATATAATATAATTCTGGGGAAGATACTTTTTTTTATCAGGCATTTTAAAGTGATTTCTCGCAGTAAATTTACTTGCCTTTTCAGTTTTATGATGCCTAAAACCGAAGAAAACAGAGTATATGCATTTATGGGGAAGCATGGGCTTACTTCATACCCTTATAAATATATGCTTGAATATAAAAAGAAAGAGATTAATGTTGAAACCGACACAAAGCTAAATCTTCCATATGTTATCCACAATAACAGAAAACTATATTTCCCTGATTTTTATACTGTCGAAAAAACTATTAAAGATTACAAAGCATTAATTACAGAACAGGATATCAGGTCGTCGCACCGTTATGTTCGTTCATACAATGAATTGAATGGTAAAACTTTACTTGATATTGGTTCAGCTGAAGGAATTTTTGCTCTTGATACAATTGAGCTGGTTGACAGGGTTTATATATTTGAATGTGAGGACTTTTGGCTTAAGCCTTTACATGCTACTTTTGCTCCCTGGGAACATAAAGTTACCTTTATTAAAAAATATATTGGGGACAAAACATCAGGAGTCTTTATGACCATAGATGATTTTCTGAAAGATTTGCCTAAGGACAATCTATTCCTTAAAATGGATATTGAAGGGGCTGAGCGCCCTGCATTGCATGGGGCAAAAGAAACATTAAAAAAAGGAAAAAACATTCAGCTGGCAGTATGCACCTATCATCGGGAAGGTGATCCTGAATATGTCAGTAATTTCTTATCGGAATTCGGGTATACCAACGAATTTTCGGAAGGATTAATGTACTGGAACAAAAGGCTTAGTAAAGGAGTAATACGTAGCCACAATTAAAATGATCATGAACCGTATATTCAGTAAAATACCTCTTCTGCGATCTTTTATCCGGAATTACAATAAACTTCAGTTTAATAATGAATGGCGCAGATTAAACCCTCATAATGAGACAATTGTTGGCGATCGATATTTCCCGATGGAGGTTGTTTCTGTTGGGAAAGCTTCATATGGAATGCTTAATATTCAAAGCCTATATGTTACACCCGCTGAAAAACTGATTATCGGAAATTATGTTTCAATTGCTCCCGGAGTAACCTTTTTACTCGGGGTTAACCATCAAACTGAAACTATTTCGACTTTCCCACTTTATTCAAAGCTTGTAAAACGATCACCTATAGATGCAATCAGCAAAGGGCCGATTGTTATTAGTGACGAAGTATGGATTGGTACAGATGCAAAAATTTTTTCGGGCATTCGTATAGGGAAAGGTGCCATTGTGGCTGCAGGAGCAATTGTAACAAAAGATGTTCCTGCATATGCCATCGTAGGCGGAAATCCGGCAAAAATAATCCGTTACAAATTTTCCCCTGAAATACTAAGTATTATTTCACCTATCAACCTCATTGATTATCCTGATACCTGGTTGAAAGAAAATATTGAAGCGTTTTACAAAAAGATTGAAACCGTTGAAGATGCTTTACAATTAAAAAAAATAACAGATTCGTTCAAATTATAAAAATGAAACAACCAAAGGCTCGTATTCTTGCTGCATATTTACCTCAGTTTCATCCAATTCCAGAGAATGACCTATGGTGGGGAAAAGGATTTACCGAATGGACAAATGTTGGGAAAGCTAAGCCTTTGTTCAGAGGACACTATCAGCCTAAAGTACCTGCTGACCTGGGATATTATGACTTGCGTCTTCCAGAAGTGAGACAGGCACAGGCAGACATGGCCAGAGAATATGGCATTGAAGGATTTTGTTATTGGCATTACTGGTTTGGGAATGGTAAAAGGTTACTTGAAATGCCATTTAATGAAGTGCTCTCATCGGGCAAACCAGATTTCCCTTTTTGTCTAAGTTGGGCTAACCACAGCTGGCAGGACAAACAATTCAGTAAGGATGGCACTGATAAAATGCTGATTGAACAACTTTATCCGGGAGATGAAGACTATGTAGCACATTTTCAAGCTCTTTTACCTGCATTTAAAGATAAACGCTATATCCGTGTTGACGACAAACCTTTATTCCAGGTTTACCTTCCGCTTCATATTCCTGATGCAGCTCATTTTATTGCTATTTGGCAAAGACTTGCGATAGAAAACGGATTGAAAGGGATTCACTTTGTAGGGCACACTCTGCATATTGAAGATAAAGATAAAATACTTGATAAAGGGTTTGACGCAGTTAATATAGTTCGGTTATATCATTTTTTCAAACCTGTGTATTCCTTACCCGAAAGAGCCTTCATAAAAATGATGCGGGTATGGTTCGGACATGGACAAATATTTGATTACAGCAAACTTTGGAAATATTTTACCGGAAAAGAAGACGAACTGGAAAATTGTTACCCAAGTATTATTCCTAACTGGGATCATTCGCCTCGTTCAGGGCGAAAAGGACACATATTTATTAATTCTACTCCCGAAGCATTTAAAAAGCATGTCAAATCGGTTCTCGAGATTGTAAAAAACAAAAAAACTGATCATCAGATTATTTTTCTGAAATCGTGGAATGAATGGGCTGAGGGAAATTACATTGAGCCGGATTTAAAATATGGAAGAGGTCACCTCGAAGCATTAAAAGCAGCTATCGAAGAATCATTGCAATAATATCGAAAACCCAGTAGAATTCTATGAAAATCGGAGTAATACTTGATAATGAATTTATTACAGATATTAGAGTTTCTAACGAGGCCTACTATTTGAAATCAATTGGTTATGAAATTCATATTCTTTGTCCTGACTTTAATAATCAAAAAGAGTTTGAAGTAATAAATGGGATCTCAGTTCATCGGTTTAAACTTAAAAAATCGATTAAGAATAAGCTTTACGGGCTAATGAATATTCTTCCGTTTTACGAATTGTTCTGGATAAAGAAGGTCAGGAAATTTGTAAAGGAAGTCGACCCCGATTATTTGCACGCTCACGATTTATACATGTCAAAAATTGCCTTTAAAGGTGGTTTTGATAACATCCCCGTAGTTCTGGATCTTCACGAAAATTATCCCGAAGCTGTATTAGCTTTTAAATGGTCATCGAGATTTCCCCACAGGTTGCTAACACGACCATCAGCATGGAAAAGAAAAGAGCTGGAATATCTGAGCTATGCAAGGAAATTAATTGTTTTAAGCAATTCGTTTAAGGACACATTATCCAATCGCTATCAGAGTTTTAACCCCGATAATATATTTGTTTATCCAAATGTACCTGATGTTCCCCAAATGCTTTCCTATCCGATTAAGCCGGATATTTTTCCGAAAAATGACAGGTTTATTTTATTCTATTTCGGTGGAATAGGCGAGAGACGAGGTATAATAACATGTTTCGATGCAATCAAAATACTTTCTGAAGAAATTCCATCAATACATCTTCTGCTGATTGGTCCTGTTGACGGACAGGAGCAGAAAACATTTGACCGATATCTTAATGATCCTGAATTAAAAGAAAAGGTAACACACTACAAATGGAAAGATCTCGGTGATTTCCCTTCCTATACGTATGCCAGTGATATTTGCTTATCACCAATTTATAAGGACGACCAGCATGAATCAGGCGTTGCAAATAAAGTTTTTCAATATATGCTTTTCGGGAAACCATTAATTGTATCAGATTGTGATCCACAGATAGAAATTGTGGAAGGAAGCAAATGTGGAACTGTATTTATAAATAAAGATGCAGTTGATTTAGCTCTGAAAATTAAGCACTTGTACAATAATCCAGAACTACGAAAAGAAATGGGAGAGAACGGTAAAAAGGCTGTATTTGAAAAATACAATCTCGAAGTTTGTGGAAAGCAGTTAAAATTACTGTACAACTCCTTTGCGGATTGAAAATGAAAAATCTAAACCCATATTAAGCGTAAGTAAATTCCTGATTGATGCAGCACTTCACTATTTTGTATATCCTATAAGATTTTATGCCTATTGAATCAAAAAGAGTTAATTCAATCTTAACCAAATTGAGCGATAAAAATTAACAAATGCTTTGTATAATTCGGGTTAAATTTTCTTCAAAACTATTGTTTTATTATTCCTCAATATATTTCACTAATTAGATCTTACCTTTCATATTTGGTGCAATATTTTCATGCTTTCTATACCTGCGTTTCGCATTCCTGATACTTACATTCAGCTCAAAACCAATGAGTACGATCATTGCATTAAAAAATATCCATAGCATTAAAATAATAAGTGTTCCTATTGAACCATAAAGCGTATTGTACTGCGAAATACTGTTTACATAATAATTGAAGCCCACCGATGCTAATATGGTTAACAATGTCGAAAGCGTACTTCCGGCCGAAATAAAACGAAAGCGTGACTGAGCCGCAGGTGCAAGGTAATATAGAAATGAGAAGGCAAAAAACAGCATGGCAGTCGAAATTATCCATTTACCGGCAATAATCAGGTAATAGCTAAAACGATCCTGCAACATGTTATGCTTAACTAAAAAGTTCAATACTATTGGCCCTAATGTAATTAGCGAAATAGCAATAATTACCAGCAACGAAAGAATAAAAACCAGAATAATGGATATAAGCCTTTGCTTTACCCAGGAACGGGTTTCGATGGTATGCCTGGTTTTGTTGAAAGCCTCTATTAAACTGTGAATCCCATTGGTTGAAAAATACATAGCCATCAGAAAACCAATGGATAACAATCCGCCACGAGGCCTTTTAACTATATCAAAGAGTGTCTCTTCAACTGCTTGATATACTTTCCCGGGAATAAAACTCTGCAACAATTCTAGCAACTGGTCCTGAAATCCAGTAATTGGGATGTAAGGGATGATCGTAAAAAAGAAAATAATTGCAGGAAAAAGCGCCAGGAAAAAATTATAGGAGAAAGCCGCTGCGCGCATCGATAATGCCCCCCTTTGTAATCCCCTGATAAAAAACTCAGCAACATCATATACTGGCATACCATCAAACCCCGGTATCACCAATTTACGCGAAAAACGTTCAGCCGATACCACCAAATTACTGCTTAACAGCTTAGTAAGCCTGAGCTGATAATAATTTGATATCCGACCCTGGTTTTTCTTCTTCCGTTGCATATTATTTTAGTGGGTAAAAATTCAGTGTTTTAAACTGAGTGTGATTTGTCGATAAACAAATAGTAAAGAGATGGATTCTGAAGAAATACAATGATTTTAAAAATTTGTAATTCTATGCTTTTTCAGAAGCCTGAATTTTCGCGATCATTACTTTATGATACTAGCCAGGATTTCAGTTTGCAGGAAACAACTGTTTTCTATTTAACTGCTTTTAAACTCATATCCAGGCTATTGATATGATGAGTCAGCGATCCTACCGAAATAAAATCAACACCACATTCCGCGTATTGCCTGATCGTTTGTAGATTAATCCCTCCGGAAGCTTCAGTTTCATATCTTTTATCTATCAGATGAACAGCCTCCCTCAGCATTTCGAATGAAAAATTATCGAGCATAATGCGTTGAACGCCCCCATGATCAAGAACCTGTTTAACTTCATCAAGGTTCCGGGTTTCAATTTCAATATTGAGTTTTAATGCCTTATGGTGAAGGTATTCGTGACAAGCGGTTATAGCCTGTGCAATACCCCCGGCAAAATCCACATGGTTATCTTTAATCAGGATCATATCATAAAGACCGAACCTGTGGTTAAAACCGCCACCCATTCTTACGGCCATTTTCTCAATTTCGCGAAGCAAAGGGGTTGTCTTGCGGGTATCAAGTATTTTAGCCGGAAGGCCTTCGATAGCATCAACCATCATGCGGGTTTGCGTGGCAATACCACTCATCCGTTGCATAAAATTAAGAGCAGTACGCTCAGCTGTAAGCAATGAAATGGAATCACCACTCACCTCGAATGCAACATCACCTTTTTTTACCCGTGTACCGTCCTCAATAAACTGGTTCATTAAAATCCGGTCATCGGTATGATAAAACACCTTTCGGGCAATATCAACACCAGCCAATACACCATCCTCTTTTATAAGGAGGCGGGCCTTACCCAGGGCATGTGCCGGAATAGTTGATAAGGAAGTGTGATCGCCTTCACCTATGTCCTCGCGAAGAGCTTTTATAATAATTTCGTCAATAGTCACGGAACAGTAAATTTGAGATTTGTCAGTCGGTTTCAAAATGTATCTGCTGTATCATTAATATATTCGAAACGGGTTTCAGCAGGATATAAACATTCAAATTTTCGGTTTTACTTTTATAAGCGCCAATCATGTACTGCGATCCTCCGGCTGAATTTCCTTTTTTGTTGATTGAAAACGAAACCGGGGCTGACTTGCCGAAAAAGTCTTTCATAATAACTTCGGCCTGAGCTTTACTGAAAGCTCCGTCGATGCCCGGAATAATGATTTCAACCGTAGGTCCGAAATATTTTGCCAGTTCTTTTGAATTTCCGGCTTTAATGGCAGCAGCAATATTTTCGACAAGTCCTTGTGGTTCCATAGCCTTTACCGGACTTTGGATCATAAGCATTACCGACAAAGCGAAAATTATATTTTTAATTGCTTTTTTCATTTTATGCTTTTAACAACTCTGTAAAGATACAAAAATCACTCCAAAAAAAATCCCTTATGCTTTTTCTTCACTTGATTTATAAAGAGTGTATGTATCTTTGGCAATCCTAAACCTGCGGCCCGGAACTACATATAGAACCAGAACAACCTAATACAATGAACATTACAATTGTTATGATTGGCAATACATCGGAAGCGTTCGTTCGTGATGGCTATGATGTGTTTTTAAAACGATTGAAACATTATATAAAAGTAAAGGAAATAGTTATCCCCGATTTGAAAGATCGCAAACACCTTAACGCTGAGCAGATTAAAGAAAGAGAAGCTGTTATTCTCCTTGAAAAAACAGCTATGGCCAATTTTGTGGTTCTTCTGGATGAGCATGGTAAAGAATTCAGTTCGGTTGAATTCGCCGGATTTCTGCAAAAAACCATGAATGCCGGTACACGTGAATTATGTTTCGTTATCGGGGGTGCATTTGGTGTTGCTGAAAGTATCAAAAACAAAGCTGATCTTACAATTTCGCTTTCGCGGATGACTTTTACTCACCAGATGATCCGACTGCTATTTGCCGAACAGGTGTACAGGGCAATGACTATTCTCAAAAACGAACCTTATCACAACGAATAAAACACTATGAAAGAACTGATATTTGCCACCAACAACAAACACAAACTCACTGAAATACAATCAATTGTAGGTTCTGAATTTAGTATCAGGAGCCTCGAAGATATTGGTTGTACCGAAGATATTGCTGAAACTGCTGCTACACTAGAGGGTAATGCCCTTCTTAAAGCAGAATATGTTTTTAACAAATTCGGCATGAATTGTTTTGCTGATGATACAGGTCTTGAAGTGGAGGCACTTGATGGTCGTCCCGGGGTTTTTTCGGCCAGGTATGCAAGCAGCGGACACGATTTTGAGGCAAATATTGATAAAGTTCTCTCCGAACTCAACGGGGTTTCGAACCGCAAAGCCCGCTTCCGGACTGTAATAGCGTTGCACCTGGATGGCTCAGTGCATTATTTCGAAGGTATTGTGAATGGGAAAATTATCCACACAAGAAAAGGTATTAAAGGATTTGGCTACGACCCGGTATTTCTTCCCGATGGCTATGAGCTGACCTTTGCAGAGATGCCAATTTCGGAGAAAAACAAAATAAGCCACAGAGCGAGGGCCGTAGGCAAGCTGGTTGATTTTCTTAAATCAGGGCTTTAAAAGCTATTTCTTTGTCAGAGCTTCTTCGATGAGGTAACCAAAAAAATCCTTCAGCGCATAACCGGCTGCTTTGGCTTGTTTAGGTATTATACTTTCAGCTGAAAAACCTGGAACTGTATTCACTTCGAGGAACCACCAGGTGTCATCAACCAGGAAATAGTCGAAACGCACAACCCCTTTACAATTAAATTTCCGGTACAAATAGTCGGTTAACTTTTTACATTCAGTCGATTTTTCATCACTGATTGGTGCAGGGGTAATTTCGCTGGCTAGCCCAACAGTATATTTAGCCTGGTAATCGAAAAAATCGTTTTCCGAAACTATTTCTGTAACAGGTAATACCTGAACGTTACCATTATAAGTAAAAACGCCACAAGCCATTTCCCTCCCTTTAATAAATTGCTGAACAAGCACTTCGTCATCTTCGGCAAATGATTTTATGATGGCATCAGGAATTCCGGACACTTCATATACTTTTGAAACACCAACGCTTGATCCCGCTTTATTGGGTTTTACAAAACAAGGCAATCCAACTTCCTTTGCCAGGGTTTCGGCATTCCAAGTGTCTCCCTTCCTTAAAAGTATGGTACGCGCAACTTTTACGCCATATTGTATGGCCAGGTCATTACTGAAATATTTATTAAAAGTAAGCGCCGAAGTTGTTACATCGCAGGTTGTATAAGGAATACCGGCAATATCTAGATATCCCTGAAGCTTGCCATCTTCGCCCGGAGTACCATGGATAGCAATAAATGCACAGTCAAATTTCACTGTTTTATTCTCAATTTCCAGGCAATGATTATTCCTGTCGAAGGGAATCAGATCACCGTTTGCTTTGGTATAAGTCCAATTTCCATTCCGTATCAAAACAGGGTAAACTTCGAACTTTTCAGTATCCAGGTTATTTTCCACCTGCGAAGCACTTGCTATTGAAACTTCGTATTCGCCGGAATCGCCGCCCATGAACAATACAACTTTTATTTTGCGCATATTTTTGAATTTGATCGCTGTTTAAAATGCAAAGTTAGATAATCGCCGAAAATGTTTCTCTTTAATTTCTTTGAATAATCCGATTACTTCCAGTAAAACTCTGATTAAGATAGAACCTGAATAAATCTCATGATTTTTTCAATAACTGAAATCAAATCCTAGTTTACCGGGATTCTGTTTTTCATCAGTCGAAGATAAATATTTGTATCGTTAGATTTAGGCAATTGATATATCTCACTGCTGCCGCGGAAATTTATATCTTTGCAAAAAAAACAATAATATCCCAAACTTGCAGTTTATATATGCAAGAGGTTAACCAGCAATCATTCAGGGCACATACAAGCTTATGAACTTTATCCAATTCATTACTACCCGGCGGTTTGTAAAACACCTGGCATATTCAATATTGCTTTTCATAGTGATTTTGTGGATCACGTTTACGCTGCTAAAAATGTACACGCGTCACAACCAGGTTGCACTTACGCCCAATTACGTGGGTTTGCAGATGGATCAGGTACAAAGCCTCGAATCGAGTAAAGACTTCGAACTGATTGTTGTTGACTCCATTTACGATTATACACGCAAACCGGGGAGCGTTATTTCGCAGGATCCGTTACCCGAAACCAAAGTGAAACCCGGAAGAGCTATTTATCTCTCGCTGGTATCGTATATGCCTGAACAGGTGAGCATGCCGGCATTGATTGACCTCTCGCTCCGGCGGGCAAAGGCATTGCTGCAAACATACGGACTTAAACTTGGCGGCATTCGTATTGTGCCTGATATTGCCGAAAATGCTGTATTAAAAGTTACAGTCAATGGCAGGGTAGTAAAACCCGGAACACAAATCCGCAAAGGCTCCATTGTTGACCTTGTTATCGGATCGGGTTCGGGCGGTAACCAGGCAGCCATTCCTTTCCTGATCGGGAAAACGCGCGAATCAGTGCTTGCTGAACTATCCAGGTTAGGCTTTGTTGTTGCAGGCGAATCATATTCAGGTGATTGCGACAGCACAAATGCCCAGGTTTACGAACAAACACCGGTATATGTTTACGGCAAACGTGTGGATGCAGGAACAAGCTTTTCATTAACTTATAAATCGGGAATTGATTTCAATTTCGACGAGTATATCAATACTCTGGTAATCGATACCATTCAGCCCGAAATACAATGACCTTAAAGCACTGATTGGATGACAAAAAACATTTTTGCCATAGTAATATTAACACTGGCAGGTATTTCGGCCGCAGCGCAGGAAATACTTACCACACCTGCGTATAATAAAGCTGTTGCCGAACAGCACCAGCTTATAAATAAGTCGGTGCGCAAATCGGCAAGTGTTCTTACCCTGCCTTTTTACGATGATTTTTCGGTACTCTCGGTTTATCCTTCACCTCTGCGATGGGCCGATTCTTATGCTTTTGTAAATACTGATTATGCTAAAAATTCACCTAGTGTTGGCGTAGCAACATTGGATGCACTCGACGAAACCGGCTCTTTATACCCAAATGCCGGCCCGAATCAGTTTGATGCGGATTACCTAACATCGCTTCCAATCAGGCTCGATTCTATTCTTTCTCCTTCAAAACGTGCTATTAACCGCTCCGATTCTATCTTCTTTAGTTTCTATTATCAGCCTCAGGGACGAACTATCAGCCCGCCATCAAAAAAAGCTTTCCTGATTCTTGAATTTCATTCACCGGGAGATTATGATACAATAGCCACCGCCAGCGATACTACCTATGAAAAACGCTGGACCGAACAGTGGATAACTCCGGGAGGGATTTCAGCAGATTCATTTGCCCAACCCGATAACAAGTATTTCAGGCAGGTGATTATTCCAATGACCTCAATTATTGACAGCGTAAGGTATTATAAAAATGGTTTTCAATTCAGGTTTCGTAACATTGCTACGCTGACAGGGAATTCGCAGCCTGACTGGCGCAACAACGGAAGCCACTGGAATATTGACGTTGTGTGGCTGAGTAATGGCCGGAGTATCAACGACACTTCCATGAAAGATCTGGCATTCGGCGACCAGGCCCCTTCAATGTTAAAAAACTATGAGTCAATGCCTTTCAAGCAGTACAGCAAGAATTTTGTAAACGAAATGAAAGAAAACATTGATATAGCTATTTCTAATCTCAGCAATGAAAACAGGGGCGTTGTTTATAAATATAACATGCGCAAGAATTCGGGGATCCCATTTAAAGAATATGATGGAGGAAGCCAAACCCTTACCCCATTTGCAACAACGGGTTACACAACTTATCCGGCTTTTGCTCATCCACCGGTTGTTTCTTTTTTCCCTCCATCTACTGATCAGAAAGTTGTATTTCATATCATTCATACCCTAACACCTGACCCAAATCCGTTATTCCGTTCGAACGATTCCATTCAGTACGACCAGTTATTCAGTAATTACTATGCTTACGATAACGGGACAGCTGAAGCTGGCGTGGGAATTAACGGAGCCGGAGGTTCCTATGCAGTACAGTTTAAACTCAACGAAGCCGATACGCTGCGTGGGATTCAGATTTTTTTCAACCCGGTAACCAGTGGCATCAACCAGGAAATTATCGACCTGAATGTCTGGAATGACCAATTTGGTGTTCCCGGACAAATAGTGGATGCTATTAATGGAGTTACACCTCTTTATCCAACAAGTCTTAACGAATTTACCACTTATTGGTTCGAAGAACCTGTTATTGTTAACGCAGTTTCGTTCCCCGGTCTTATATTTTATATAGGATGGACTCAATCGTCGGTTAATAACCTGAATGTAGGCTTCGACCGGTATAAGGATTGCTCAACAAAAAGATTCTTTAATGTGAGTGGTATTTGGGAAATGAGTGACCCTATAAATTATGGCTCACCGATGATGAGGCCGGTTGTTGGACTTCAGAATCCATTAGACATAGAAAAACCTACTGAAATACAGCAGCTTGGCTTTCAACCCAACCCTGTTACCGATGGAAACCTGGTAATCCGCTTACCCGAAATATGGAAAAATATCGCTGATGAAAATCTCAATATCAATATTATATCAGCAAGCGGAAGCCTTGTGTTAAACCGTTCGTTTTCAAATCCTGTTGATGTAAATTCACTTGCGCCCGGTTTTTATCTTGTAATCCTCACCGATACGAACAGTGGACGCAAAGCCAGCGGGAAACTGATAATCAGGTAATTTCCATTAAAGATAGCAGGTTCTTCCATTCCGGATATTTATGCCTGTTGAAATTGACTTAGAGAATAAATAAATATGGCAGAGTTGTAACTGCCACCTGTGCTGATTAGATCAGAATACACTTGTTACAACGCCTGAATCAGAAAAATATGAATGAAGAAATTGAAGAATTAGAAGATAACTCCGTTTTAGGTGAAGAAAATGACCTTTATGAACATTTCAGGTTCGAAGTAGATAAAGGTCAGGCTATGCTTCGTATTGATAAGTTTTTAATGGGGCGCATCCAGAATGCTTCGCGGAATAAAATACAAAATGCAGCCCATGCCAATAATATCCTGGTAAACGACAAACCGGTGAAACCTAACTACCGTGTTAAACCGATGGATGTTATTTCAATAGTACTGGCCTACCCGCCAAGGGAAACTGAAATTGTGCCTGAAAATATCCCGCTCGAAATCGTTTATGAAGATGATGACGTTCTGGTAATTAACAAGGCAGCCGGAATGGTAGTGCATCCCGCACATGGTAATTATACAGGAACCCTTGTTAACGCGCTGGCTTTCAGATTTCAGCAAGAAGGACTAGTTAGCGAAACAGGCCCGTACCTGGTACACAGGATTGATAAGGACACTTCCGGGCTCATATTGGTTGCAAAAAATGAAATCGCGCAAAGCAAACTGGCCCGGGGATTTTTCGAACATAAAGTTGACCGCAAATACCTGGCTTTGGTGTGGGGTGATGTAAAAGAGGAAGAAGGCACCATCGAAGGAAATATCGGTCGTTGCCTGCGCGACAGACTGATAATGGATGTGTTTCCTGACGGTAACCATGGAAAAGAAGCTATTACCCATTACCGGGTTATACGCAGGTTCCATTATATTACTTTGGTGGAATGCACGCTCGAAACCGGCCGTACGCACCAGATCCGCGCACACATGCAACATATTGGTCATACGCTTTTTAACGATTCGCGGTATGGCGGCGACCAGGTATTAAAGGGCACCACATTTACAAAATACAAACAGTTTATCATGAACTGTTTTGAACTGTGCCCTCGCCAGGCACTTCATGCCCAATCGCTCGGTTTTGCGCATCCTGCTGATGGCCGGAAGATGTTTTTCGAAACCGAATTGCCGGCAGATATGCAAGCCGTTATCGAAAAATGGGACAGATACGTAATGAAGATTGA
>CAZOXJ010000112.1:5890-13479 GCA_964583325.1 uncultured Lentimicrobiaceae bacterium | reverse complement strand
ATAACCATGGGAATTGTTTTTGGAGATATAGGCACGTCGCCGTTATATGTAATGAAAGCGATCCTTGCTGGTTCGCAGGGAACAATTACCACCGATTTTATTCTGGGAGCAATTTCCTGTATTATCTGGACACTTACCTTGCAGACAACAGTAAAGTATGTACTTATCACATTACGAGCCGATAACAAAGGGGAGGGCGGAATAATGGCACTGTATGCGCTTGTCCGCAAAAGGAAGAAATGGTTGTTTGCCCTGGCTATAATCGGAGGCAGCGCATTACTGGCTGATGGAATTATTACTCCATCCATTACTATTGTTTCCGCAGTTGAAGGGCTTCAATTGCAGTTTCCTGATTTACAGATATTGCCAATAGCTTTACTTATTGTAACTGCATTGTTCCTGGTGCAACAGTTCGGAACTTCAGCCATTGGAAAGTCATTTGGCCCAATGATGATCATTTGGTTTGGAATGCTTGCCATACTTGGTTTTAATCAGCTTATTCAGCTTCCGGTTGTATTAAAGGCTTTTAATCCTTATTACGCGGTTAATCTGCTCTATCAATACCCTCACGGGTTTCTGCTTCTTGGAGCTGTATTTTTGTGTACAACCGGAGCCGAAGCACTTTATTCTGATCTAGGACACTGTGGGGTGGGTAACATCAGGATAAGCTGGATTTTTGTAAAAATCAGTCTCATTATCAACTATCTGGGACAAGGAGCATGGATATTGATGCAACATAAAGAAGGAATAACTTTAGCAAATCCATTTTTTGCTATTATGCCAATGTGGTTTCTTCCTCTTGGTGTTCTGATAGCAACAGCCGCCGCTGTTATTGCAAGTCAGGCTTTAATAAGTGGTTCATATACAATAATCAGCGAAGCAATTCAGCTTAATTTCTGGCCAAAGGTCCGCATCAGCTATCCAACCACGCGTAAAGGGCAGATGTATATTTCATCCATAAACTGGTTTCTTTTTGCTGCATGTGTTGTTGTAATACTGATGTTTCAGACTTCTTCCAATATGGAAGCCGCCTACGGTCTGGCAATTACATTAACGATGTTAATGACAACTTTCCTGATGATGTTTTACCTGATAAAAATAAGAAGTAAGCGCTGGCTGATAGTTTTATTCATGGTGGTTTATCTTACTATTGAAGGTGCTTTCCTGGCTGCTAACCTGGCGAAATTCATTCATGGTGGTTGGTTTACTATACTGCTGGCCGGGCTGATTGCTTTTGTAATGTATGTGTGGCAGAGGGGCCGACGGATTAAAAACCAGTTTACACGTTTTGTAAAGATTGAAGAATATGCGCAGACTATCAGAGATATTAGCAAAGACACTTCCATTCAAAAGTATGCAACAAACCTGGTATATATTACTCATGCTGATTATGGTTCGGATATAGAAACAAAAATTCTTTATTCAATATGTAATAAAAAGCCTAAGCGAGCTGATACTTATTGGTTGCTGCATGTTCATATTACAGATGAACCTCATACAATGGAATATTCAGTGGATAAACTTGTTCCCGGAATACTTATGCGTGTTGAGTTCCGGCTTGGATTTAAAGTTCAGCCACGTATAAACCTGTTTTTCAAACATGTGCTCGAAGAGTTGGTTGCCAATAAAGAGATCAATCTTGAATCAGGCTACCCATCTTTGCGTAAACATCATATTCCTGCTGATTTTCACTATATTATAATCCGTCGTATTCAGAACTATGATTTCGATTTCCCTGCATTCGAACAGTTTGTAATGGATACCTATCGGTGGCTCACCAAAATGTCAACTTCCGATATCCGTGCTTATGGTCTCGACACCAGCAACGTGATTGAGGAAAAGGTACCTTTTGTGGTCGAAACCGGTAAACGGAATATTTTAAAAAGAGTTAAGCAGGAGTAGCTCATGAAAAACAGATCCACTGTTTTGTGATTTTTCAAAAATGGATATACATTTTTCATTTGCACTCATATTCCGGAATCTGTTTAATTTCGGTTTATGCTTTTTAACTGTTTTCAGGTTGATTTTCTAGTTTGGTTTACCTGGCGGAAATAGAAACTCGGGAAATCTAACGAAATGGAGCTGAAATATGTCAGATGCTGAATATAAAATATATTGTAAAATATTGTAAATGTGCATATTGTATTTTTATTTATATGGCTTCCAAAGTGTAATTTATTTTAAATTTTATTGAATTTGTTATCAACTAAAATCTAATTTTGCACCCGAAAATCAACCGGTGTCAGCCTTAAATCATTTACTAAAATTTAAAAATATAATGGGCTCTGTTTTTGTTAAAACTTTGATAATGTTTCTCCTTGCTTTTGTTATTGCAATGGTGGTAGCCTTATTAATTTATTGGATCCGTGGACTGCTTACTTCCGTAAGGATAAATAGCTTTTTTGATGAAAAATCGAAAATTGTCGTTCGCCGGGCTATTAAAATACACAAAATCCATGACAAATCTATAAGTATGATAGCTGCACAGGTTGAGCATGAAGCTCATCCCGAATTACTTGATTTTTATCAGGGGATAAACGAGGAATACATCGAGCCTGAGGATTATCATGGTGTTCTCAAACCAATCATCCGTCGGAAGCGATCAACAAAAAGGCATAAAAATATTTAGTGTTTAGTTAAAATTTTAGAAATGGAAAGCATAGATTTTTTTAAATTGTTCCAGGGTTTTGGAACTATAGCAGCATCCAGTCCGACAATAATTATTGCCCGCTTCAGCCTGATGATTTTAGGCGCTTTACTGGTTTATCTTGGTAAAAAGGGGATACTGGAACCATTATTAATGATCCCGATGGGAATAGGAATGGCTGCAATCAACGCAGGGGTTATGTTTATGCCCGACGGTACAATGGGGAACTTATTTCTCGATCCTATGATAAGTGAACCGGATGAGCTGATGAATATTATGCAGATCGACTTTTTACAGCCAATCTATGTACTGATGTTCAGTAACGGGCTTATTGCATGTTTCGTTTTTATGGGGATAGGTGCCATGCTTGATGTAAGCTACCTGCTTGATCGCCCGTTTTCGAGTATGTTTTTAGCTATGTTCGGCGAGTTGGGTACTTTCTTAACCATTCCAATCGCAATTTATTTTGGTTTGAATATCAAGGAGGCGGCATCAATAGCCATGGTTGGTGGTGCCGATGGACCGATGGTATTATTCACATCGCTTAGCCTTGCAAAGCATTTATTTGTTCCTATCACAGTGGTTGCATATTTGTATCTTGGTTTAACGTATGGTGGCTATCCTTACCTGATCCGGCTTATGATACCTAAGCACATACGCGGCATTAAACCTGAACCTCCAAAACGTAAAAAGAAACCCATTAACTCAGGTATGAAACTCACTTTCTCCGTCCTGATTTGTACGGTTCTTTCTTTCCTGTTTCCGGTCGCTTCTCCATTGTTTTTATCCTTGTTTGTAGGTGTAGCTATTAAAGAGTCCGGATTAACTAATCTGCTCAACTTTATTTCCGGACCATTGCTTTACGGTTCAACTTTCCTGTTGGGATTGCTTTTAGGAGTACTTTGCGATGCCAGCCTGTTGCTCGATCCTAAAATACTGATACTGCTTGTGCTGGGAATCACTGCACTGTTAATTTCAGGAATTGGTGGAATTTTGGGAGGCTATGTGCTTTATTTTCTATCTGGCAAAAAGTACAATCCAACCATTGGAATTGCTGCCGTAAGTTGTGTACCCACAACAGCGAAAGTAGCCCAGAAAGAAGTTAGTAAAGTGAATCCCCAGGCGTTTATACTGCCGCAGGCGATAGGTGCCAATATCAGCGGTGTTATTACTACAGCTATTATCACAGGCATTTATATCACTTTGCTGAGTTAGGAATCGCTTTATCAGCCTGTTTTGTGATTGGAAAGTAGTGAGTTCTGATATCTGATTGGAAATCAAGAATATTTTTAACTTGTGTTAAGAGTTGTATCTTGTAATTTGAACTATTTACCACAATAGGCACATAGAGCACATAGCCTGATTTAACTTTGAATACCGAAGGCATTTGAGCAATTGAACGCAAAGCAATTGAACGCGAAACAATTGAACGCTAAGCAATTGAACGCAAAGCAATTGAACGCGAAGCAATTGAACGCGAAGCAATTGAATGCGAAGCAATTGAACGCAAAGCAATTGAACGCGAAGCAATTGAACCCTTGAACGCCGAAGGCATTTGAACCTTGAACCTTTTGCTCTCTTTAAATCGGCAAATGCCATACAAAAATCCCCATCACTACCACTGCAACCCCGCAAGCGATAATTAAGCCTGCATTTAGCCTAGTAATAACGAGTGGTTCCAGGTGATCCCTGTCGGTAAAAACTTCGCGCACCACATTGAAATAATAGTAGATTCCGACAACAGCCATAAGAATCGCGAAAATCGAAATGCCCAGGTAACCCTGGCTTATCGAAAGAATAAAAACCTGGTATTTTGCTATGAAACCCGCTGTGGGCGGTATGCCTGCCATCGACATCAGTAAAATAGTCATAACAACCGCAATCCAGGGTGATTTCTTATACAATCCCTCGAAGGCTTTAAGGTGATCAAGACCGTTGGATGCACGTTTTACTAATATGAAAATTATAAATAACGGAACACTGGCAATTGAGTAGACAAATGTATAATAAAGTATAACCGATGCGGATCTGTCATGCTGCGAAAGCATGGCAAGCATGATAAAACCTGAGTGAGCAATAGATGAATAAGCCAGCAAACGTTTAAAATTATATTGTTTTAATGCAACCAGGTTACCGATCAGTAACGAAAGTCCTGTCATCACCCAAAGCGCTTTTTCGAGAGATTCCGGTAAGGGCAGTAAACCAATTCCCAGTAAGCGGTAAAATGCAGCAAATCCGGCAGTTTTTACAACTGTAGCCATAAAAGCTGTAACCAGTGTGGGTGAACCTTCGTACACGTCGGGGCTCCAGAAATGAAAAGGAGCAACAGCAACTTTAAAGGCAACCCCGATAATAATAAACAGCAACCCGATCAGTAACATGGGTGGCAGATTGCCGTTGAACTGGGCAATATAGGTTTTAATCTCAGGCAGGTAAAATGTAGCGGAAGCGCCATAAACCAATGCGATACCAAATAAAAAGAAAGCAGTAGCAAATGAACCGAGCAGGAAATATTTAAAAGATGCTTCGTTCGATTTAAATGAAAATTTCTTTCCTCCAGCCAGTATATATAATGGGATGGATAAGATTTCGATGCCCAGGAAAAGAATGATCAGGTTGGAGAATGATGTCATGAGAAAAGCGCCAACGAGTGCAAATACCATAAGTGAGTATTGCTCAGCAACATGAAACTCCATCATTTTGTAATAGTCAATTCCGAAAAGGAAAATCACAATGGTTATAATGATCATTGAGATATTGAATGCAATCGAAAAATTGTCGAAAACAACCATGTTATGGAAGTATGCCGAGCCAAGTCCCCAATCATTAAACGAAAGGAATAATGTTACCAGCAAACCGGCAATACCGGCAGGAGCCAGGATTTTCTTGTTTTTTGTTAATCCAAGGTACAAGATTATTATTCCAAGAATCGTTGTAAATATCAGTGCGTTCATCTGCTTTCGGAGATCTGTATGTTTGTAATAAATTTCTAAAGAGGCAATGCCGGCAATACATCAGCCACCGGTACCAGGAGATTCTGCATGGTATTTACGGATGCTTCAACCAGGTTAAAAACGGGTTGAGGATAAATGCCAAGTACAAGTATTACGGTGATAAGCGGTATCAATACAATGTAATCGACAGGTTTTAGGTCGGTAATATTTTTGAAACTGACATTTTTATCGCCAAGCATTACTCTCTGGTATGCATACAGCATATAAATTGCTCCAAGTACCATAGTTATACCGCCAAATGCAGCAAACCAGATGGACTGCTGAAAAAGCCCTGTAATGATCAGGAACTCCCCGACAAATCCCGCCGTCAGCGGAAGTGCAATGGAACCCAGCACAACCAGCAGAAAAAGAATCGCCATATTCGGAGCCAGTAGCTTAATGCCTCCCATTTGAGGCAATTCAAGCGTTCCTGTTTTTTCTTCAATAAGCATTACAATGTAGAAAAGTGCAATTATGGTAACTCCATGGCTCAGCACCTGGAAAAGAAGTCCCTGCAATGCATAGTAATTCAGTACAAACATAGCGGCAACCATCAACGAAATATGCGCCATGGATGAAAAAGCGATAAGTGTTTTCAGATTGGTTTGCCGGAAAGCTATTACAGAAGCATAGACGACGCCAATCAGACTAAGAATGATAACCGTATTTTGCCAGTAAAGAACTCCCGCAGGAATTATCGGAAAGAGAAACCTTAAAGCGCCATAAATCCCCATTTTAGTCATAACTCCGGCCAAAATCATAACACCTTGTGTCGGAGCCATAGTGTAGGTTGATGGCTGCCAGGTATGAAACGGGAAAACCGGCATTTTTATAGCAAAGGCTATAAACAACACCCAGAATAACCATACTTGGGTATTTGTAGGAATATTCAGCTGACTGAAAGCTGAGAAATCAGTAGTGTGCAAACCCGGAGTAAGAGAATACAGGTAAATAATCCCGAATAAAAGAAACAAACTCCCTGTAAGCGTATAAATAAAGAATTTGAAAGTGACATTCCTTCTGCCTTCGCCTCCCCAAAGGAGCAAAATAAAGTACAAGGGAATTAAAGTAAGCTCCCAGAAAATGTAAAACAGAAACGCATTTTGTGCGAGGAAAACACCAATTAATGCTGATTGAGTGAACAATATCAAGGCATAGAGATAGTTTGTGTTTTCTTGTTCCCGTTTTAAACCAGCCATAAAAATGAATGGGAACAACAGGCTTGTGAGCAAAAGCATGATGAGGCTGATGCCATCATAACCCAAAGCAAAATTTACTCCGAGTGAATTAATCCAGCTAACAGAATATCCGCTTGCAGGAAAAGTAAAAACCAGGCTCAGCGTTGCCAGAAAGTTAACCAATGAAGATGCCAGGGCAAGCTGTTTCACCGTGGCGGCATTCCTGACCGGCAACAGCAACAGGCCTGTAATAAATGGTATCAGAAGAATAACCAGTAGTATCATGTTTTCAGACTATCAGGATAAAGATGATAAATAAAAGGATTCCGGCAACCATGGCAAAAAGGTAGAAACTCATATTGCCTTGCTGCAGTTTTCGTAATAATGCCCCGACCCGCGCTGTGGTTACCCCGATTTCGTCAACTGCAGGATCAAGTACAGTATTTTCGACCTTGTTATAAAAGAAGTCGGAAAGAAATCCGAATGGTTTCTCAAAAACTGCAGTGTACATTTCATCAATGTAAAACTTGTTAGAAATCAGTTTACTGAAAAATGGCATTGGTTCTCCATCCTTTGCAGGTATGATAGATTTACTCACAAATGTGCGGTAAGCGTAGAAAATGACAAGTCCTAGAAGCAATAACGAACCCAGGATCAATCCGATTTCCGTGGAATGGCTCAGTTCTTCTGAAGCCTTTGAAACTACAGCGGTTTGCAGGAAAGTAATGAATTTTGAATCCCCGTTAAAAAGCGAAGGAATATTCAGAAATC
>CAZOXJ010000112.1:0-5790 GCA_964583325.1 uncultured Lentimicrobiaceae bacterium | reverse complement strand
AGGAAAGTAATGAATTTTGAATCCCCGTTAAAAAGCGAAGGAATATTCAGAAATCCGCCAAATACGGAGAGAACTGACAAAATAATCAAGGGAATTGTCATTACTTTTGGTGACTCATGTGGATGTGCACCAGCAAGACGTTGTTCGCCGAAGAATACAAGGTAAAGCAGGCGGAACATGTAGAAGCATGTAATCAATGCACCGCCAAGTGCCAGGATGTAGAGAATTATACTGTGTTCAAAGGCTTTGCTCAAAATAAGATCTTTGCTGAAAAAACCTGAAAACGGTGGAATTCCACTAATTGCAAGTGTAGCAGCCAGGAAAGTGAAATAGGTGAGGGGCATCTTTTTACGAAGACCACCCATTTTTCGTATATCCTGTTCGCCGCCCATGGCATGAATTACACTTCCTGCTCCAAGGAATAGCAGCGCTTTGAAAAATGCGTGTGTGGTAACATGAAAAACACCTGCCGAATATGCGCCTAGTCCCAGCGCCAGGAACATATATCCCAACTGTGAAACTGTAGAATAAGCAAGTACTTTCTTAATATCATTCTGCTTCAGCCCAATTAAGGCTGCAATAATGGCCGTTGCCAAACCAATTACTATGATGATATTCAGCGTTAACGGAGCCAGGTTATAAAGAATGCTCGAACGGGCAATCATATAAATACCTGCCGTTACCATGGTAGCTGCATGAATAAGTGCCGAAACCGGTGTAGGACCAGCCATAGCATCAGGCAACCAGGTAAAAAGCGGAATCTGTGCACTTTTACCAACGGCTCCAACCAATAATAATAATGTAATCAGTGTAATAACCGGTGCACCAGCCTGGAATCCGGCTGCCTGAGAAAATATTTCCGAAAAAGTTACTGACTTAAATGTGAAGAAAAGAAGGATGATTCCAAGAATAAAACCCAGGTCACCTATGCGGTTCATCACAAAAGCTTTGCGGGCGGCATAGTTGTAGGCAGGATTTTTAAACCAGAATCCAATCAGCAGGTAGGAGCAGAGCCCGACACCTTCCCATCCGATAAAAAGTACCAGGTAGTTCGCTCCCATCACTAATAGCAACATGCTGAAAGTAAACAGGTTCATCTGGGCAAAGAAGGAATTCACACGTTCATCATCATGCATGTAGCCAATGGAATAAATGTGAATTAATGCTCCGACACCAGTTATGATCAACATCATGGTAAGCGACAAATGATCGATAAGGAAGGCAAAAGGAATATTCATTCCGCCAATGGTAATCCAGTTAAACAAGGTTATGGTTGCTTCATTTTGCCCTGAAGCGCGAAGGACAAAAAACAGAACAACTGATATAAGAAAAGACAAGAGAACCATTGCGCTGGCAATAATTCCGGCCTGGTTGTGTTTTAACCGTTTGTTCGCCAGTCCTGTAACCAGGAATCCCAGCAAAGGGAAAGCCGGAACAAGCCATGCAAGGTTTATATTTGGAATTTGTTCTACCATTTCAAACGGTTCAGAAGGTTAATATCTACCGATTCAACATTGCGTTTCATCATTACAACTATCGAGAGGCCGACAGCAACTTCGGCGGCAGCCACAATCATAATAAAAAAGACAAAAACCTGTCCCGAAGGATCGGAATGATAAGCGGAAAAAGCCGCAAGTAACAGGTTTGCAGAATTGAACATAAGCTCAAGACACATCAGAATCGCAATAATATTTCGCCTGAACAAAACACCCATCATACCAATGCTGAAAAGCGTAACGCTCAGCACTATATAGTGTTCTAAAGGGATTAATTGAATGGCGGATGTTATTTCATTCATTTTTTTTTAGGTTTTAGGGGTTAGGGATTTGGGTTTAGGGGAAGACCATTTAACCATTTTCCATTAACCAATTGTTTTTCATTTTTTTGGTTGCGATTTTCAAGTGGAGACGCGAGGCATCGCGTCTCTACGTTTCAATCTTCACCGGCTACATGATCGCGTTTTCCAAACATCACAGCCCCAACCATTGCCGAAATAAACAATACGGAGGAAATTTCGAAAGGAAGCAGGAACTCGTGAAATAAGGTTTTACCAACATTGGCTACCAACCCGATTTCACTGGTAAAAGCATAGCGCGGATTTATCACAAAAGTCTGACGCGTAGCAGCAATAAGCACCAGGAAAAATATGCCTCCTGTAATGACAGCCATCAACCTGGTGAGTTTCGATTTCTGAGGAATAATTGCTTTATTCAGATTCAGTAGCATAATTACAAACAGGAACAGCACCATGATAGCACCTGTGTAAACGATAATGTGAACCACTGCCAGGAACTGTGCATTGAGCAGAATATAATGCCCGGCCATAGCTATAAAGCAAATAATCAGGTAAATAACATTATTGATCGGGCTTTTCGAAAACACAACCAATAAAGCACTGATCACCATTATTGCTGAAAGAAAGTAAAATAAAAAGACCATTATAACTTGGTTTAATTTCTGGTTTGTTGTTTGCTTAGCGTAGTCCCGGCCTACTTCAGGCAGGGAAGTGAGAGTTTATTTGTTATGAGCAAAACGTTTGTTTTCCTTGAATTTAAGAACACTTTCGGTTTGCCGTTTTGATACATCAATCCGCTTATTCGGATCAAGAGGTTCAACCAGGATATCTTTCCCGTAAACAAATGGATCGCGTTTATATTCCGACGCAACAATGCGATCGGTGAGGAAGATAGCCTCTTTGGGACAGGCTTCTTCGCAATCGCCGCAAAAAATACAGCGCAGCATATTAATTTCATAAGTTGAAGCATACTTTTCCTCACGGTACAAGTTTTCTTCACCGGGTTTGCGTTCTGCTGAAATCATGGTAATAGCTTCTGCCGGACAGGCAACGGCACACAATCCGCATGCTGTGCAGCGTTCACGACCGAGATCATCACGTTTTAACACATGCTGTCCACGGTATATTTCACTGAAAGGACGTGTCTGTTCCGGATAGCTGATGGTAGATTTTTTACGGAAAAAGTGTTTCAGGGTGATAGCCATCCCTTTTACGATGGCAGGCAGATATATCTTTTCGAGAAAAGTCATCTTTTTATCCGAAACCACTTTCGATCTGTTGGTTAACTGCTGCATGGTTTTCCGGATTAAGTTAGTTCGAAGAAATAATAATAAACTCCGGTTGCAACTATGTTAAACATAGCTAACGGTATCAGGCCTTTCCATCCCAGGTTCATAAGCTGATCGTAACGGAAACGTGGCAATATCCATAGGATCCACATAAACAGGAAGATGAAAAAGAAAATCTTCATAAAGAAAAATGCCGTTCCCAGCAGGGTAAGCGCATTTGGCGAAAGACCAAGCTGATCAATAAACGGCATGTTGTAGCCTCCGAAATAAACTGTTGCAATTACTGCCGATGAAATAAACATATTGATGTACTCAGCAAACAGGTAAAACCCAAGTTTCATGGAACTGTATTCGGTATGGTAGCCGCCTACAAGTTCCGTTTCGCATTCCGGCAGATCGAAAGGAGCACGGTTGGTTTCGGCAAAGGCACAGGTTAAAAATAAAAGGAAGCCCAATGGCTGATAGAAAACATTCCAGTGCATTCCATGCTGCTGCTGCACAATTTCATGAAGGCTTAACGAGCCGGTAGTAATAACCAATGCGACGATTGCCATACCCATTGCCAGCTCGTAGCTGATCATCTGCGACGCAGCCCTGATGGAACCGTACAACGCATATTTATTATTTGAAGCCCATCCTCCGATCATAATTCCGTAAACTCCGATGGAAACCATGGCAAAAACGTAAAGGATTCCAATGTTAAGATCAGCAATCTGCATCGAAAATTCGCGTCCGCCAATGGTTAGATTTCCACCCCAGGGTATTACTACGCCGGTTAGTAAAGCAGTTGTCATGGCAATGGAAGGTCCAAGTATAAAGAGAACCCTGTTTGCTGAAAGCGGGATAATTTCTTCTTTCATAAACATTTTAACGCCGTCGGCCAAAGGTTGCAGTAACCCGAAAGGTCCGGCCCTGTTAGGTCCGCGGCGGTCCTGCATAAAAGCTGCTACTTTTCGTTCGCCGTAGGTCGAATACATCGCGACCACGAGTGTAACAAGCAGGATTATAAACAGGAATATGGTTTTATATATGTACAGTGTCCAATCCATCTTAGCGTATTGCGTTGTAGAATGTGAAATTAAGGTTTAAAAACATGCTGAAAAAGGTTTTACTCTTATTGATCATTTTTGGCAGATTATATATATATCGTCCCTGACGGGACTTTCTTCGATCTCTATTTTACTTTCTACCAATATTTTGTCCCTACGGGACAATCCCAAGAGGAAGAATATTGGTAAAAAACTCTTCCCCTTTTGTGACTACAGGACAATTCCATAGGGAAGAATGTTGGTAAAAAACTCTTCCCCATTTTTACGCCTATTTTATAGTCCCGGAGGGACTAAATATTGGTAGAAAAAAGTAACCACCGATTTGCTTAAGTCCCGTAGGGACGGAATGTATCAATAGTTACAGTATTACCTGAAATTAGTTATTCGGTCTCTTCACCTTCCTTAGGTATATCAAGCTTTTCGTAATGATTTTGTGAAATTACGGAATGTCTTTCAATTTTTCTTGGGCCTTCAACTATCCAATCAGTAGTTTCTTTATGGTTAAAACGGCAATCGTTGCAAATAAACTCTTCAAGTTCGCCGTATTGGTCTTTCCTTCCTGTTACTCGGAGAATTTCCTCGCCTTTCATCCACAATACCGTTTTGCCACAGCACTTTGCGCATTCGCGATGTGCATCGAATGGCCTTGTAAACCAAACGCGGCTTTTAAACCGGAAGGTCTTGTCAGTCAATGCACCCACAGGACAAACATCAATCATATTTCCTGAAAAATCATTGTCGACTGCTTTTTGAATCAATGTGCTGATTTCCGAATGATCGCCACGGCCCAAAACACCGTGAACGCGGTTATCCGTAATCTGGTCGGCAACTTTCACACAACGGTAACACAATATGCAGCGGTTCATGTGAAGTTTGATCAGATCGCCGATATCAATCGGATCAAAGGTTCTGCGGTCTTCTTCGGTGCGGGTTTCTTCCAGTCCGTGTTCGTATGAAAGGTCTTGCAGGTGACATTCGCCAGCCTGGTCGCAAACGGGGCAATCGAGCGGATGGTTGATAAGCAGGAATTCGGTAATTGCCCTGCGGTTATCCATTACTTCCGGTGAAGTCCTGTTTTGAACCACCATTCCATCCTGAACCGGAGTGCGGCATGAAGCAACGAGTTTAGGCATTGGCCGGTTATCCTTGAATGAGCCCTGCGAAACTTTTACCAGGCATGTACGGCAATATCCGCCGCTGCCTTCCAGTTTCGAATAATAGCACATGGCAGGCGGAACCACGCTGCCGCCAATTTTACGGGCAGCATTCATGATGGTTGTTCCGGCCTCGACCTCAACCTCAATATTATCGATGGTTACCTTTAAAAGGGGCATTTCTGGAGTTTTACGTGTTCTTCAAATTCTTCGCGGAAATGACGTATGGCGCTTGCAACCGGCCATGCAGCAGCATCGCCTAGCGGGCAAATCGTATTTCCTTCAATATGTTTTGAGATATCAACCAGCAGGTCGATATCTTTCATGGTTCCGTGACCGGATTCGATACGGTGAAGTATTTTTTCCATCCAGCCCGTTCCTTCGCGGCATGGACTGCATTGTCCGCAGGATTCGTGGTGGTAGAATTTGGCAAAAGTGAGCAGGTTTTTTACAATACATGTGGTTTCGTCCATAACGATAAATCCGCCGGATCCGAGCATCGT
>CAZOXJ010000111.1:3962-13569 GCA_964583325.1 uncultured Lentimicrobiaceae bacterium | reverse complement strand
CTGGCAGCAATCCATCATGCAGCTTTGTGCCAGGCTGAAGGCGGTAGAATAGTACGATCGCTGTTACCTGGAGCACATATCGGAACTA
Source organism: uncultured Lentimicrobiaceae bacterium (assembly GCA_964583325.1). GTDB lineage: Bacteria > Bacteroidota > Bacteroidia > Bacteroidales > UBA4417 > UBA4417. The sequence goes on along the minus strand of CAZOXJ010000111.1, from coordinate 13,481 downwards.
CATTCTCATGTTCACTTATCCATCCCCTTTCTAATTCTGAAAATGATACTTTGGCGGCAAAGCGTGTTGATGCATTGCTGAACAGGATGTTTGTTGAACCCCTGGCTGGCCTTGGATATCCTGTTGATGACCTGAAATTACTACAGCGTCTTGAACCATTCATAAAGGACGGAGATGAAAGTAAACTTGCCTTTGATATGGATTTTATAGGAGTTCAGAATTATACCAGGGAAATTATAGCATTTTCGCACTTTACACCCTTATTATGGGCAAAAGTGATTGAAGCCGATAAAAGAAATGTGGAAATATCCGACATGAAATGGGAGGTTTATCCGGAATCAATATACGAAATGTTGTTGCAGTTTGGGAAATACAAGAACTTTAAGGAAATTATTGTCACCGAGAATGGGGTTGCATTTCCCGATGTTGTCCTCAATGGAGTTGTATATGACATAAAAAGGAAAGAAATCCTTGAGCAATATATTTCAAATGTGCTACGGGCAAAACTTGATGGAGTTAATGTAGCAGGTTATTTTGTTTGGAGTTTCACTGATAATTTTGAATGGGCCGAAGGCTACAAGCCAAGATTTGGTTTGGTTTATGTCGATTTCAAAACGCAAAAGCGTATTGTAAAATACTCAGGACATTGGTATAGTGCGTTTATAAAGGGTAATATGAGTACGATACTAAAAGCAAGTGTTAGTATTTAAATCGGCAACTTTCTCAACTCAGAAAAGAGGCTGATTTCATTAAATCCTTGAAAACCGCTGTTATTTTTTCATGCAAAAAGGATGAAGATGCAATTGCTAAATTTGCTGAAACCTTAGTTAACTAAACAAGCAAAATGAAAGAATTAATTAAAAACAACCTCAACGGTAAGAAAGTTTTAATTCTGTTTATTCTAACTAATATTATCTATACCGTTATGCTGACAGTAACTATTCCAAAAGTGATGAGTTTTGCTGGTGGATTGAAGTTGCTTGATATGATGCCAACAGGTTATACCCATCAATATGTCAATACACTTTTAATAGCACTTGGCTACATGGGGAGACAAGCTTATCTGTTTATTCAGATTCCGGTTGATATGGTTTATCCGCTCTTTTTTGGAGTCAGTTATTGTATGGTTTTGGCGTATTTACTTAATAAAATTAATAAACTAAATGGTAATTCATTTTACCTGTGCTTTTTGCCACTTTTTGCCGGACTCTTTGACTATTTTGAAAACATAGGCATTATTATCATGTTAAAAAGTTTTCCTGATAATTCCATTTTCCTTTCACATATCACAAATGTTTTCTCAATATTAAAAAGCTCATTTACTGCCATCTATTTTGTCATTCTCATAGTTGCCTTAATCCCTATCGGAACGAGGATAATTATTAAAAAAATTACAAATGCTGACATCGACTAATCACTGACCAGGCTGCAAAAATGATGAATGAGTTACATATTCAGGTGTTTTAGTGCAAGGTTGTGTTTTGGTAAACTCAAGTCCCGAATTAATCATATTGATCAACTGTCTTAACTCAGCTAAATTGGTAATTACATAATCCGCACCAGCTTCAAGATATACTTGTTTCCCTTTACATTCCGGTGTTTCAGGTTGAGTATTATGTGACATAATGTTTTCTTTTAAAATTTCCGGAAAAGTTCTTTACACTTCAACTAATTCAATCTCCAATTCGTACAAAACACTTTCGATAGTATCAATAAGCTTTTGAATATCATGAGGATATAGTTGTCCAATGTTTGCAATACGGAAGCAATCCGTATTATTTGTTTTCCCAGGACTAATTATAAATCCTTTTTCATTCAGCTTTTTACTAAACAATTCGAAAGTGAAATCCGGATGATCAGGATATAGGAATGATGTAACAATATAACTTCGCATGATTGCAGGAAGATAAGTTTCGAAACCTAACTCCCTCATTCCACCTACCAATAAAGCGTTATTAACTGAATATCGTTCGGCTCTTCCATTTACACCACCTTCGTTTTCAAGTTCGTTTAATGCTTCATGAAAAGCTAGCAATGCATGTACAGGAGGGGTAAACCGAAATTCACCGGTAGTGTTTAAACCAACCCATTGATCATATAAATCAAGACTTAACGACCGTACCTGGTACTTACATTGGTTCAGTGCCGAATGTTTTACCAATACATAACTGAATCCCGGAATTCCTTCGATACATTTATCAGAAGCTGAGATTAAATAGCTGATATTTAATTCTTTCATGTAAATATCATAAGCGCCAAAGGTGCTCATGGCATCCACAATAAAATATTTACTGTATTTAGCACAAAGCTCACCGATTTCATCCAGCGGGTTCAGCATACCGGTTGAGGTTTCGCCATGAACCATTGCAACATGTGTAATTTGCAACTGACGCCTCAGAATAGACTCAATTTCGTTCAGGTCAGGTAACTCGTCTTCTTCATAAATAAGTTCGATTAACTTAATTGAATGTATCCGGGCAATTTTGCTGATGCGGCGGCCATAGGCTCCGTTAACAATGTTTAGCAACAAGCCGTCAGCTGGTATAGCTGATATTAGTACAGATTCAATACCAAAAGTGCCGCTTCCCTGCATTAATACTGCTTCATAATCCGGTGATTCAACATGGGCTAACTTTAGTAGCTTTTGCCTGATTTGCTGAACCTGTATCCTAAAATCTTCGTCACCCGGGCTCATTTCAGTTAAAGTGGTTTCCTTCACACTTTTAGTTGTTGATAAGGAACCGGGAGTAAAATTTAATTTTCCTTCAGTTCTTTTATTGTATGGTTGTATCATTTTGTTTAAGTTATTGACGATTAAATAAACACTAATTATTTGGCAGAGAAATTACTTAAGGCATTCCTGTGATTAAAAAACCTTATCAGATCAAGAATTAGTTTATACAACACTCAAACCCTTGGTTTTCTGTCGAAAAAAACTTAGTAGCGTATTTTTCATTGCCCATACAAATAATTTCGGTGTTTACTTCTTTGGGCGGTATCTCAACTTCATTATCATTCGGAATATTTCCCGATTCATTATCATCGAAATAGGCTGTGAAATCGAAAGTCTTTGGCATTGTTGCGTAGCTTTTGATATCTGATTCTAAATAGGCTTTATTGCCGGAAATAGATCCCTTTGTGGAAAGAGATTTATTACGTGCTGAGCGCTTAATTTTTAAAAGCTGAAAGATTCGTTGCATGGCTGAAATAATAAATTTGATTGTACAAATTTCTATATATAGTATTATTACACTGTTTTGGGATAGTTAAGATATAGTTATTTTACAATAATTTTTGGTTCGAACTTTAAATTAATTCGAATGGTAAATACCTTGAAATACCATTATCCGCTAAATTACACCGTCTAAGAAAAGGATAAAATCAAATTACAACGTAAACTTGATCATGGCTAAATCCTATTATGTAATATTCATTTCCTATCGATTTTACATGATATTTATCGTAAAAGCCAAGAATTGGGTCAGTATCATGTTTAATATAATCCGTAAAACTTCTGTAAATAGAATTAGCGTTAGCGTAAATCTACCGGAAACTGGGAACGTCATAAAAAAAGAATTTCTGATATGCCCAACCATCGGGAAATAACATTGAAAGCAGTAATTCAAGGTAAAGATTTCGACGACCCCTCCCCAGCTATTTTTATAATGAAACCTAATGAGGATTGAAAAGAAGCCGGTTTATGCCGGGTTTTTTTATTTCTTCCCCGACCAAAAAATTAGAATAATTTTTTGGTCAATTTTACACTATACATATTCAGTTACTTAAAAATTGTGATTGTTCTAAAATTGTAAATCATTAATAATCAGTACAAAGGATCGTGCATCAAGATGGATATAATTCCTCTCCTATTCACCCGGCATTTATCCGCACGTACAATAATAATCCGGTTTTCCTCCCATACTTCAGCCGTTTGCTATTGCTTCAACAATCTTGGTCAAGTGATTAAATGTTTATTTTCATTCATTAATTGCTGAAATAATTGTAAAAATTGTCCAACATGAAAACCGTCCATTAATCCATGATGTGCATTTACCGAAACAGGCATGATCATTCTGTCGTTCCTGCTAAAATATTTACCAAAGGTTATTTTGGGGATACTATCCTTATACTTGAAGCTTTGAGGATGAGTGACACCTGTAAAACTTATCCAGGGAACTGTCGAAAAGTGAATTACATCTATTCTGCTGGTATCTTCGTTAACACCTAAGCCTGAAGATTTTTTTATCCTGTCTATTTCCATTCTGGCCATTTCAGAAAATTCCTTGAACGATGCTTTAAAAGGAATAAATGAAAAAGCGAAAGTGTTGTCCAATCTGCTGATTGTAGTAGTGACATGTATATTGTCAAAAACTATTATCTCATCATCTTTGATTCGATAGCGGAATTCCTCTGTTTGATTTACTGCAAGTAGTGCTTGGTAATGATAATAAAGAAAGAACTGTATCGATCTGTTTTTGCAGAAATTATAGGCATTTGTGCAATCTACTTCTGCAACAATTCCAAAAAAAGGTTCATCAAACTGGCTAAAAAAATCAAAGTGCTCTTTCCTTTTCCAATTCTCTTTATTTAACTGTTTATACATATTATAGAAGAGTTAAAATTTCTGCTAAACTATCTACAGTAACATACCTGCTGTTGTCCGTATCATCATGATCATTCTCATGTTGCCAGGTTGTGTGATATGGAACATGGATAGCCTTTGATCCTATATTTATTACCGGCAATATATCCGATTTTATTGAATTCCCTATCATGACAAAATCCTCCGGCTTGATGTCCAAATGATCTACAAGTTTCCGGTAATTTTTTTCCTTTTTATCACTCATAATTTCAATGTGATGAAAATAATTTATAAGACCAGATTTTTTCAGTTTTTGTTCCTGATCTAATAAATCGCCTTTGGTGGCTAATATAAGTTTATAGTGCGGTTGTAATTTCTGCAAAACCATTTCTACACCATCAAGCAGCTCAATAGGAAGATTAAGCTGAGCTTTCCCGATTTCTATAATCTTATTAATTTCATTGGCAGTTACCCTGTTACCTGATATTCGTGTAGCGGTTTCAATCATCGATAAAATAAATGATTTAGCGCCATAACCATACAACGCAAGGTTCTGCATCTCTGTTTTGAATAGTTCCTGGTTTGTCTCATTCTCTGGCAAATACGATTCTAAAATGGCACAGAATTTTTTTTCTGTTTCACGGTACAAGGGTTCATTTACCCAAAGTGTATCATCAGCATCAAATCCGACTACTTTAATTTTATTTTTCATATTTCTCTTCGTTCAAACTTATCAGTTATGTATTTTTTTGCGAAAACAAAGAACCTAGCTCTTGGAAATTATTTACAATATAATCAGGTTTAGATGTAATAAGTTCTTCAAGTGAACCATATCCATAAGTAACACCGATTGTTTTCACAGCATTATTCCTGGCTCCTATGATGTCATGTTTCCGGTCTCCGATCATTGCTGTATTGCTTGCCTTCAAACTAAAGTTGGAAATAATGTGCGAAATTATCTCTGTTTTATCCGTTCGGGTGTTATCAAGATGGCTTCCGACTATTGAATTAAAATAGAAATTAAGTTTGAAGTGCTGCAGAATCCTTGAAGCATAAACAGTTGGTTTTGATGTGGCAACAAACAGCTGATAATTCATGATTGACAATGATTCTAATAACTCGTTGATTCCACTATAAACTTTGTTCTCGTATATTCCTTTTTCTGAGTAGTATTCTCTGTAAAAACGTACAGCCATGTCTGCATGTTCGACAGCAAGATTATACCTTTTTGCAAATGATTCCTGAAGCGGCGGACCTATAAAGGTATCAAGTTCGCTGATACTACTTTCCTGGATTCCTAATTTTTCGAGAGCATACAAAATTGAATTAAAAATTCCTTCTTTGGGATCTGTCAGAGTTCCGTCAAGGTCAAAGAGTATATTGTCAACATTACTGAACATAATTTCGAAAGAATAGTTTTATAGGCACCTTTGTTGAATCAACAAATGTACGCTAATTCAGATTTCCAGATGTAGGATATACCGAAAAGGCCATTTACCTTTAGATAAATGGCCTTCTACGTATTTTAAATTATGTTTATTACAATATGTAACGAACACCTAACTGCAACTGCCATTTCGATCGGGTTGAGAAATCATCAACGTAGGATGATTTCAGGTTGGTATCAAACTGATAATAAGGCACATTATTACTATCCAAACCATTAACCTTTATCGGATTGCCTGTGCGTAAAAGCTGGCGTACACCCCAATTTGAACTTAAAAGATTGCCCAGGTTCATAACATCCAGTGATACCTGGATAGTATTCTTTCTGTCTTTCACTTTGAAGTTGAAATCCTGCATAAACCGGAAGTCAAGTTGTGAGAACCAGGGCAATGTTACACCGTTGCGTTCTGCATACTGGCCCTTCCTGTCTTTCAGGTATGGGTCCTGCTCAATAAAAGCATTTAATGCTGTCCATTGCTCTGCTGCATTACTGGCAGGAACTCCAACGCCATCTACTATAGTTCCAAAGTTAATCTCCGACTGGTTTGCCGGCACATACAATAAATCATTGTTCGCAATAGCATCCTGGTTAAGGTCGCCTGCATAGGTATACGAATAACGGTTCCCTTGTCCGACTTCGATAAACATGCCAAAAGTGGAAGCCATTGATTTATATTCTTTCGAATACATCCAGCTTGAGATGAAACGATGCTTCAGGCCATATCTCGACCATGAAAGCTCAGGTGTGTTTGGATTGCCGACTACAGGATTACGTTGGAAGGCATCGGCTGCAATTTCAGCTGGAATTGATGTATAATCTCTGGAGTCCTGGTAAGTGTATGCTAAATCGCCACGCAAACCAAAATTCCAGTTTTTAGTCAATTTACCTGTCAAACTCAATTGATGACCTTCCTTTACATTGTCAAGTACTATATAGCCAGCATCAAGGAAACCAATCGAATTGGGTGACGATGCATATATGTGGGTTTCATTGAATCCGCCAAATATCGCCCGGTTATCCGCGCCACTCAATTTTTTAGAAGGAGGCAGCATATCATAGTTACGGTGAACAACTGCATTAATATCTTTTCCATAAATAGCCTCAAATGAGCCCAACCAACCTTCTGCAAATTTCCAGTCTACGGCTAAGTCTGTTTTCCATACTTGTGGGAAGCTGAAGTTTTCAGCTGTTGAATTAACCTGGAATGTGTAACCTGGAAAGATACCTGGATTTGAAGCCTGATTACCTAACCATACAAAAGGTATTCTTCCTGTGAAAATACCAGTCCCGCCACGAAGAGTCAAGCTGTTATCTCCTTTGATGTCATAATTAAAACCAACTCTTGGCGACCACATCAATTTCGATTTGGGCCAAACTGCCGGATCGAGTTTAACTGAATTGCCTTCTTTATCTACCCAGCCATCAAAATTAGCAGCTTCCTGCGATGCATCTGTAACTGCCAGATCCTCGAAATAGATTGGAACATCTATACGTAAGCCTATGGTCATCTTGATCTTTTTGTTAACCTGCCATTCATCCTGTCCGTAAAAACCTAATTGACCTACATCAATTATGGGCATAGCATAAGGCTTTTTGTTTGACTCAATTACTTCAGCATTGTAATCTACATCTTCTTTTGTGAGACCTAAAAATTCGTCGACGCCGCCAAAATACATATGCCACGGATAATAGAACAAGTTGAAAGAGTTTTCGAAATGGAATTTCTCGAAGTTAACACCTGCTGTTATTGTATGCTTATTCTTGTAGATTGTTAAGTTATCAGTAAACTGAAATACGTTCTGCTTAAGTATATTGTTTGTCGAGAACATTTCTGAACCAGCACTTATTGCAAGATTTCCGTTTTCGTCGAAAAGGTCAATAACCGGGAATTGAGCCGATTTAGGTTCACGATGATCATCGAAAATAGTATATCCTATCAGTAGCTTATTGGATAATGTATTGGAGAAAATTGAGTTCAATTCACCAACGAAGGAATGTATCTTGTTGAAAATAGTATAGGATTCATTTTCGAAAGGCAAACGATAGCTTGTAGGTCCGCGCCCAATAATGGCTTCTGGATGTGGAAGAATATCTTTCCAGGCATTGAGCATATTGTAGCGGACTACCAGATTGTGATTCTTAACAATATTATAGTTTAGTTTAATAAGTAGTTTATCGTTCGATTTCTTGTGGTTATATCCTTGGTAAGCGCCGGCTTCATAACCCCATTCGCTGAGCAAATGGTCGTGAACAGCCTTTATATCAGCCTCTTTAACGCTGGTAACATTTGGCTGGCCGGTATTTGATCCATTATCGGCAACAAAACCATGTGCCAGTTGAGTGGCACGCTCCAGTTCTGCATTCACGAAGAAAAATAATTTATTTTTGATGATTGGCCCGCCAAGGCTCAATCCGGTTTGGTTGGTACTGAAATCAACATTAGGAGCATCTACCTCGCTGACCTTGTCGCCTATCATAGCTTCATTTCTGAAATAGGTGTAGGCAGTTGCTTTTATCTGGTTTGTTCCTGATTTTGTTACTGCATTTACACCCGCACCGGTAAATCCTCCCTCACGTACATCAAAAGGAGCCAGGGAAACCTGCAGCTGCTCTATGGCATCAAGTGAAACTGGCTGTGCATCTGATTGTCCTCCTGGCGTTGCATAATCCAGTCCAAATGAATTGTTGAAAATTGATCCATCTAACGAAAAGTTATTATACAGGTTATTCCTGCCGCCAAAACTGTTTCCATCGCTTTGTGGGGTCGTTCTGGTAAGGTCTTGCTGACTCCGGGTAATAGTAGGTAAGGCAAGGATTTGTTTACTCTCTATATTTGTCATAGCCCCGGTTTGTTCCCGGTTGGCATTCTTACTCCCCGATATTACTACTCCCCCAATTTCAACAGCAGTGCTTTTCATTACTAATTTTACTGAAGCTGTGTTATTCAGTTGTAAGAAAATATCCTCAACAGAGGTGGTTTCAAACCCAACAAAGGTTACCATAACTCTGTATGGTCCCCCGATCCGCATATTGCGGATCTCAAATCGGCCATCATCCATACTAACCGCACCATATTCTGTTCCGCTGGGTATGTGCACAGCAAGTATACTGGCCATTATCACCGGTTCTCCTTTGTCGTCAATAACCGTTCCCGAAAGGGACGATGTTGTTACTCCTTGCGAAAATAATGCCCCACTAATTGTTAGTAAAAGCATCCATAACAGTAATCGTTTTTTCATATCTTATTTCGTTTTGTTTGGTTAGGATCGCAGGTTTATCCGGCAATCATCTGATTAAGAAAATTTGGCTTTTCTGTTTGTCAAATATAAGTTAGCTTTAATAAATTTCCTTTTGTAATTATAACTATTTATCAACAAAATTTCAGATAAAAGTTTAATCTTTTTTAAAACGTTAAAAAGCGTACACCCAAATATCAGAACTATTCATTGTTCCCTTAAGTCGCCGCTGGCGCGGATTTGCAATCCGTGCC
>CAZOXJ010000111.1:0-3862 GCA_964583325.1 uncultured Lentimicrobiaceae bacterium | reverse complement strand
CGGCACGGATTGCAAATCCGCGCCAACGGAGGTATTCCCCGACCTGTTTAAAGATTACATGTTGGTTCGTGGTAGCAGGAAAAGGAGAAAAAAGGCAGTTGCAACTGATACAGCAACTGCTGAGATATCAGGTATTATTACCGACTCAGTTTTAGGTTTGCCTTTAGCAAATGTTACTATAAATCTTGTGGAACACAAAGCAGTATGTACTACTGATGCCGATGGCTATTACCTTATCGATGAGCTTGAAGCTGGAAGTTATACTTTAACTTGCCATACAAGCGGGTATGACGTTCCACAGGCAGTAACCTGCGAATTTGCAGTTGACGAATCACTTGTTATCGACTTCAGTCTTGTTGCTGTTGTAAATCCGGCGAATAATTAAGTAAGAAGCACGCTGTCTATATTTTAAATAAACTCCAGCCCCGGAAATTCCGGGGCTTTTTGAATTTGGTATTTCAAGTTGTTTAAAATAACTGATCACACAATTACTTCTTTATATTACCGTTATAGAGTTTCAGCAATAGTTGAAGCGAAACATCAGTTTTTATTTGTTACTAAAACTCCCTTCCATGACCAATTTGAAAATTAGCCTTACTGTTTTATACTCTATTATATTAATGATGTTTTTACTGTCAGGTTGCGACGAAAACGAAAATGAAACTGTGGTTTCGAGTAATCAGGGTACTGATAGTCACAGAATGGGTGAAAATTGCATGAATTGCCATAAAAGCGGGGGTGAAGGAGAGGGATGGTTTGTTGTTGCCGGAACTGTGTATGCTGCTAATTTAGCTGATATTCAGCCGGATGGATTGGTTAAACTCTACACCGGAGCCAATGGCTCAGGCACCTTAAAAGCAACTATTGCCGTTGATGGTAAGGGTAATTTCTTTACTACCAATTCCATTGATTTTACTGGCGGACTTTACACAACTGTAACCAGCAAATCGGGAAATGTTAGTTATATGAATTCACCTGTAACGGACGGAAAATGTAACGCCTGTCATGGCTCAACAACCGATAAGATAGTTGTAAATTAGTTTCACAATTTAGTATCCCGGTTCCCCGCTGCCGCACCCTCTCGTGTGGTCATTGTTATATGCTAATTTTGACAGATGAGCCGCAATTATAAATTCTATAATTCGAATGTAACCTTCTTTTTTATATTTGCTGTCCAAAGTTGGGTTGATGTTTTTACCCGCAACGATTCCCTCGTTAATGGTTATAAGGAGAGCGGATTACATTAAGTTTTGCCAACTCCTATTTTCATCCTTTGACTGAAGAGCTCCTTGCTTGCCTGCCTTTTTCGCGCAGGTAAACAGCAGGCAAAGCTTCGCTAAGTTGCAAATACGCGCCAGCGGGATAAGGTGGTTTTACCACAATATTCAATTCGGTATTTGAAATAATCGCTTCCCAATCGTCTGATTATTCCTACTTTTGCCAACTATTAAAACAAATATTAAATAAACGTATCATGGCTAAAAAAGGAAAAGTCGTTCAGCTACAAAGTCCTGAAAATTACATCCGTACACGTGCCCGAAATCTCGAAATATTTGAATGTCTGATAAATCCGGATTGGAAAGAAAGAGGAATTGCAAATGTGGTTGTCGCCCGAAAACATACTAACGGAAACGTTACTGCAGCTATTTACCTTGTCGATTTGTTTTGCCTTGGCGTAAAAGATACCATGTATTTGTTTAATGAGATTGAAGCTGTGTATCGCGAAAAGCTTCAACCTATTGAAGATGTAAATCCTTTTATCAAAATTGAATACATCCTCGCGCACAATATTATTTTTGCAGCCAATGAGTTTGCCGGCGATTATGGTTTTAATCCGCATAAAGATTTTAACTCGGTAACCAAATACCTTCTCGAAGAAGATAACGACGATATCGAACTTATTGATATTGAGTGCGGCCAGGATGGAAAACCTTCCTATTTTCAGGGAGTGGATGACAATAAAGCAACAGTAGCAAGGATTTTAAATCAGCTCGAACGTACGGCTGGCAGAGGGAATTTTAATTTTACCATCGAAGAAGATTTTCGTAAGTATGAACAGGAATCAGATTATGACGATGAATTTGACGATGAATTTGACACCGGCGACGATGACGATGATGATATAACCTATGATGAAGCAGTTACAGCATTCCGGAAGTATATTGGAAAATTCGACTCATTGAAAAAAGAAGAAGCCCAGTCATTTTTTGAGGCAGTGGAAGTCCTTTTTGAAACTTTAGTTGATGAAGATAAGTTTGATGTTTATTATGAAGAATTTTTCTACGACCTGAATTTTGAACTTGAATCAGAGGAAATTCCTGACGAGATGCTGGGATTGCCAAAATCCGGATCCCACAATTTTGATAAGCTTAAAAGTCAGTTGAAACCAATTTTGGAATTGCCGGAGAAAAAGTTTGAAAAGGGAAAGAAACTGGTAAGTGAACTGAAGAAAGATTACGCTGATGTGCCCCTTCTCGCATTTCTCGAATTGCATTTCGCAAAAGATAAAGCAGATGAAATGTTTAATGAGAAATTAAAACACTATGAAGAACTGTTTCCTGATTATCCTCTGATTAAGCTTACATCTTTAATTCATAGTTTTCTCAAAAATCTGGATCAAACAACCGAAACGGACCTAATCTCCTTACACGACATTTTTACTGGCAGAGTTTCAATTCATGATTTTGAGATGCAACAATACCTGGTTTATGCCGTATTTGTTGTTTTGATGGGATCGGATAAATCGCGGCTAGCCGCTTTTCATGAAGCGTTGGTTGATCTAGAATTTCCTGATGATTTTATGGAATTTACATATAGCCTGATTATGGCCGAGAAGATTAAAGCCGTATTAGCGATTACCGCTGAAATTGAATAAAACTATCTTTCACACAAAAAAAAATCCTGAGCCACTGCACTCAGGATTTTTAACTATTGAAAATGTAAAATCAGAAACTCTGCTTCTGCTTACCTTACCATTTTTTGCAGGGTTGCAATCTTTACTTCTTTCCATTCGCGGGTTTTAAAACCTTCTTTAACGGCCAGTTCTGTCATTAAATCCATCTCGCCACCATCCGTATTTTCCATAAAGGCTGCTAATTGTGCTGCATCGTTAAACATGCTTACGGTTAAATGAGTGCCGTATGATTCACTTCCTGCAGGTAAAATAACCCGTAATATTTGCCAACTCCCTTTCTTGCCTTTTTTTACCATATCCTGATGCCAGGGTTTAAAAATTTCGGATTCAGCTTTTTCATATCCGTCATCCAGTTGTTTCATAATATCAATAGTTGCAATAGTACCAATTTTCATCTCGAATGAATCATCGGTTTTGTCACCTTGTTTTAAAAATACCTGGTGAGCTATATCCCGCACCTTAACTGTTTTTTCAAACATGGCATTCAGGTCCTTCTCTTTCATATCGGGATAGGCTTTTTTAATATAATTGCCAATATCCCACGAAGTAGTTGCCTGTAACATATCCTTTAAGCTTGCAAAAAGAGTTACGGTCATATACTGCGAACCTTGTTCAACTCCGGCGGGAGTAAGCGACCACATATCCCATCCAAGTATCGTTTTATCGGCAACCCGTTGTTTGTGAATACCCGACCAGAATTCCTCAACCTGCCAATAGTCGGAATCCTGCTCATCATTAACCTGCATAAATTCGAACAATAAATAAAGTTGTTCCCGGTTTTCCTGTGCGTTCATCCGCACAGTCATAAAAATAATCAGTACCAGTGTAATTAATTTTTTCATGGTTTTGGGTTTTTGGTTAATATTAAAATATAGAACACAAAAACGTATATAATGTTTTAGATGTGTAACTATAAATAATTGAATATCAGTTGTTAAGAAAATGTTA
>CAZOXJ010000110.1:0-13607 GCA_964583325.1 uncultured Lentimicrobiaceae bacterium | reverse complement strand
CAATGCCGGCGGTGAGTTCGCCTAGAGATGCCATTTTTTCGGCCTGGATGAGCTGAGCCTGGGTGGAAATCAGGTCTGCATTCTTCTTCTGTACACTTTCGAGGGCCCTGTTTTTACTGTTTTCGTAGACAAGCAGGATAAAAAAGATGGTAACGTTTGTTCCTACCAGGGAGCTGTAAAAAAACATTTTCTGTTTTTCCTGATCATATCCTATTTGTAAAGGTCCGATTGATGATTCATAAATTAAAAATATAGTTGTCATAATTACGGAAATGCTTACCCACCATACAGCGGGTTTTTTGCCAAGAATCAACATGGCAACTGCCGGCAATAAAAAGAATGCGGCCGGAGCTGGTGCCATTAAACCACCCTGAAAGTAGGCCTGGATTAAAAAGCTTACTGCATGCTGTGAAAGAAACAGGTGTGCCGCGAGAGTTTTTGATAAGCCATTTTTATAAAGATAGAGTAATAGAATGTTAATTGCTGCATTTGCAAAAAGCAGATAACCGAGAACCGAAATGTTAATTTCAATTGCAAGAAAAATCCCCAGTAAGTCCGACAAGGCAGCAATAAGCAAAACGGATATAAAAATCCTTTCTATTCTCAGGTTATCTGTATCAGAACTGAGCCGTGACGGCAAAAAGTAATTAACAAGTTTAGCTACCATTTTCACTTGATTTTAAAAGTCCTAATAAAGTTCCATGCCGTTTCCAAAGAATATAAATAAATACGTTATCCAGAACGAAACAACTTACACCGAGCAATTGAACAAACTGGTTTTCAGGATAAAAAATAAACATCGAAATGGTTATCAAACCTGTTCCCAACATCCTTGACCATGCCAAAAGCATTGAGAACTTTGCCGTATCCTTTGTTTGAAACAAAAGAAAAACGCATTGCATCGACAAAATTACGTTGATAATATATCCTGAATTTGCGCCAATCATTGTATCGTAACCCTCGTTCATATATGTATAGGAAAATAAGATCCAAAAGGCAAAATTGATCAGGCTAAAAAGAACAAAATGCTTTTTTGTTTCCGAATTCATTGGTTGCTTGGTTCCATAGCGGAGCACCGAATAGAAAATGAAACAATCGAGCAGAAAAGCCGCCTGGTAGCTCAGCGAAAACAATAAACCCGTATTGGGATGGTATATGAAACTCCAGACAAACTCCCATCCGATATTGGCTCCGGCTACATAAGCGGGCATCTCAACGAATTTTTTCTTTCTGATTTCCAATACCAATATGGCATAGGCAACCACCCAGAACAAACATCCAACCCCATTAAAAAAGAGGCCCAAGGATGAGTATTCATCAAAATTTATTAACGGTTGAAACATGGCTTTTATTTTTTAGATCCGGTCCAATCTGATCTCAATGATCTGGGAATGTAAAAATTAATGATCTTGGATTTAGTCATGTGACTGATCATATACAACGACATATGTTTGGTAAAAAACTGAAGTATCATCGCAAACACAAGGCTATGATCAAGTTTCTCCATAACATTCGCTATTCGTTTTATTTTGAGGCCCAACTTGTCAATTTTACCTTGTTCAATTTTCGGAACATCCATTAGATCAGAGATTTTTGCACCCATCATCATCCGGATCATTGCAATATTACTTTCGGAACTCATAATTGCCTTTGCGTTCCTGTTCTGAAACTCAAGCAGAGCTCTCATCAAAGCTGAACCCTGATCGCTATGAGCAATCTGATGATCCAAAATACTATAGCCAAGCTTTAAAGCGTCGGCAGAATTTGCGGGGATTATATCATCATGCAGTCCGATTACATGCCCGACAACCCGCCAGCAATGAATATATGCTTCCTTCTCAACCGGTTCGAGCACGATACCAAGTTGCTCCATGCCTTCCAGAATTAAAGCAGAAAAGGACATCAAGGTACCGGCCATATCTTCCTGGTTTATAGGCTCATCGTACTGTGCCGTGTCCCAGTTTTGCTTTCGCAGATGATACCTGATAACGGCGTGTATCAGCCTGACTTTTTGTGCAGCTACCAAGCCTCTTCCATTAGGCGACAGTCCGCCGGGTGACATGGCAAACACCACAAACTGGGCTGTTTCGGCAATGCGCCGCGAAAATGTATTCATTGAACCATGCTGCTCGTCGAGCCTGGCGGTACGATGTAAAACTTCGGCTCCCTTGGCACAGGCGTAGCATTCGGGAAGAGATTTATTGGAGAGCAGCAGGCTGATCCAGATTCCATGTCGAATATATACCTGCTGGCCCAGATCAATTAAATCCTGGTCGGCCCAAGCGGGCAGAACTGCAGTTTTATTGAAGTATTCTTTTATTTCAGCAGGAGCATCCGCTGGCAGGTGGTCGCTATCCCGGGTTATCATTCCAAATAAATGATTGACCTCAACTACTTCATTTTTCGCCATAATTTTTGCAACGGTGCTGTCGGCCAGGTCATCGGTGAGTTTTCGTTTTTTTTCAAGAAAATCAACAGTCCAGTTCTCAGATGCTTTTGTATTCATAGCTGAGACTTTTTTCAGTGCCCGTTTTTTAAGTGCTTTCGACTTTATAACAAAAGCAAGTGAAAAAAGCAGGAAAATAACCAATACAGATAAAAGTAGAATGTTTACCATACTATTTCGAATTTTAAGATTAAAGCTTATTAAGTATTGGAAGAGTAATTGTGAAATTTGTAAAGGCCGGTTTGCCAGTACTTGAATCAACTTCAGATTCCACTTTCAATTCGCCGCCATGAACTTTAACAATATCATAACTCAGGCTTAAACCCAAACCAGTGCCTTCACCGGTAGGTTTTGTAGTAAAAAATGGCTGAAAGATTTTATCGAGTATTTTTTGAGGAATTCCATTTCCATTGTCAGTAACCAACAACTCAACTGCATTAATTGTTTTACGGGTTCTTACCGAAACAGTTGGCTCATATTTTTCAAACCCTTGAAGGGTTTGCGTTTTCTTCTTTTCATCCACCGCATAAAATGCATTCGTGATCAGATTAAGAATCACCCTTCCAATATCCGGTGGAATAATATCAATTTTGCCGATACTTTCATCAAAATCCGTTTTCAAAGTGGCATTAAAGGATTTGTCTTTTGCGCGCAACCCATGATAAGCCAATCTTAAATATTCATCGGCCAATGCATTGATATCGGTTGGTTCCTTAACGCCATTGCTGCTTCGGCTGTGCTGAAGCATTCCTTTTACAATGGCATCGGCGCGTTTACCGTGGTGAAGAATCTTTTCAAGATTTTGTTTAATGTCATCAGCAATAGCAAAGCCTTCTTCTGTATCGCCTTTTTTAAATTCAGTTTTCATCTCATCAATCAACTCATTGCTCACTTCCGAAAAGTTATTTACGAAATTTAATGGATTCTGTATTTCGTGGGCAATGCCAGCAGTGAGTTCGCCGAGACTGGCCATTTTTTCGCTTTGCACCAGTTGTGATTGGGTGGACTTTAGCGATTCAATTGATTCCTGCAATTGTTGGGTACGGTGATTTACTTTTAATTCAAGCACCTCCTTTTCATGCCGCAATCTGCGTTCGCGCCACTTGCTGAAAATTCTTAACGCACCGAGAAAGAGCAATGCATAAATTGTATAAGCCCACCAGGTTTTCCACCAGGGGGGTAAGATGCGGATCGTTATAGAGATGCCTTCCTCATTCCAAACCCCATCGGCATTGGATGCTTTTACACGAAAAATATATTTACCAGGTGAAAGATTGGTGTACGATACCTTTCTTTCTTTAGAAGGGGCCGACCAATTCTTGTCGTAGTTTTCCAACTTCCAGCTATACAGGTTGTCTTCAGACCGCAGGTAATGCAAAGCAACAAAATCAAAACTCAGATTTTTTTGCCAATACTTCAATTCAATGTCCTTGGTATAAGCTACTGATTGTTTAAAAATGGTTCCATCAGGTTTTGAATATAAAGAATCGTTGATGCTCATTTGTGTAATGACAATGGAAGGAACCGTAGTATCTTTCTTCAGCAGGTTGGCGGGCAATATGTGGTTAAGGCCATTCGAGCTGCCTATCCATATATCGCCATTGCTGGTTTTTATACTTACATAGAATCTGTCATAAGGCTGGAAGCCATCTTTTTCAAAGTAGGAAGTAAACGATTTAGTTTCCGGGTCAAATACCGATAATCCCCTTTGGGTGGGTAACCAAAACTGGCCGGAATTATCTTTTGCTATCAGCCCGTTCAATCCAGAGGTGATATCATTTTGCAATAAGCCCTTTGTTTCTCCATACGAAGTAATGATTCCTGTTTCCGCATTTACAGTTACCAGGCCGCCACTGGAGTAGGTACCAAACCAGGGTGTTCCCTCTTGATCAGTTGCGAAATAATTTACGGAATTAAGTTCCGGGCTTATGAAACGGGTAAACTTATTACGGCTATAATCATAAGAATTCAACCCCCCGTCCGTTCCAATCCACAATCGCTTTTTTCCGTCTTCATTAATAAAACTTATTTCATTGCTGCTGATGGAACTGCTATCGCCAGGGATGGGCATATAATGTTTGAATCCATCTTCTGTTGAATTCAGGCGGTATAAACCAAATTTATTATCTGCTCTATCTCCGAGCCATATCGTACCTTTTGAATCCTGGTAAAACAAATCTATTTGTTTACTGCTAAGCGAAGCCGGATTTTTATCATCGGGAAGAAAGCTTTTCAGAACCCTGCCAGTATTTTTATCCAAAACAAAAACACCTTTATTATAAATAGAAAGCCAAAGCCTATGTTGCTTATCGGGAAAAAGAAACTCAATGTCGTTGACTTCTGCTGTGGTATAAAAAAAACGTTTAAATCTATTGCTGGATTCCTGCCATAGGTTCAGCCCATTAGCAGTACCTACCCATATTTTGCCATCTGCATCTTCCTGAACCAATGCAATTCGGTTATCACTGAGTGAGGCAGGGTTGGCAGGATCATTCCTGAACACCCGGAAATTATCCTGCCCGGGTTGGTAAATGGCCAGCCCATTTCGTGTTGCTATCCACAATCTTTTTTTACTGTCTTCAAATAAATACCGGATACTATCTGATGGCAAGCCGTTGGGTTCATCCGCACGGTAGCGGAAAAGATCCATCTGTTGTTTTTTGGGTGCCTGTTTGTACAAGCTGGGCCGGGTGCCTAGCCATAACAAGCCGGTGCGGTCTACTAAAGAAAAATAGCGACTTGGGAATGATGGTAAAGGATTGTTTCGGAGATTGAAATTGTAATCATAGAGACTAAATGTCTTTTTAGCAAAATGGTAATACACAAAAAACATCTGTCTACGATCTTTACTAATGGCCTGAAACCAGATGCCATCTTTATTATTATGAATAGGAAAAAAATTCAAAATTTCCTTTATCCCTTTTTGGAATGGGAGAGAACTGCTGCCATAGGTAAAGATTTGAATATTGCCAGAGGCAGGGTCAATCAATGAAATTTTACCTTGCTGGTGTGTAACCCAGATTTGACCTTTGAAATCTTCAAAAGCAAGGAATATGGAATCAGGCAAACCAGTTGGATTAGCTGGCGTATGAACATAGCTTTTTATAATTTTCTGATTCTTACTATCAAAAACAGATAGGCCATGTGTGCCGGTAAGTAACAAGCGGTTAGCACTTGCTTTACTGAGCTGCCTCAGGGTATCTGCATTACCGGATAGCAACAAATTCTTTCCGGACGGGATGATGATTTCAAAACTATCTTTCTGCGGGTTCAAGCGGTTGAGATTTTTTTTATCATCCAGCAGCCAGACAGCACCTGATGATTCAATAATACCGTACTTTGTCAGAAATCTATTTCCGCTATTCATTTTAGCAACCGGGTAGCGTTTTATCACACCGGTTTTTGGGTTAAGGCGACAGGTATTAAACTGATCATTTAAACCTGAGCGATTCGAGAACCAGATATTTCCTGTTTCATCTTCAAATAACAAAATACTATAACTTTCGTCTGTACTTTTAGAATTACTTTTATTGGGGTAAAAAATCCTGAATTTTTCGGTAAGCGGGTCAAAAGAACTAATTCCACCAGCTCCTCCAACTTCAGCAATCCAAATTTTACCATTCCTTGCTTTTAACAATCCTCCACCCAAATTTCTTATCTGAAAACTGTTGGTATCTGTTTTATCTAAAGCCTGTTTATACACTTTAAAGCGGTAGCCATCATATTTTACCAGGCCATTTTGTGTGCCAAACCAGATAAAGCCTTTGTCGTCCTGCAGAGGAGTGATTGCAACTTCTTCGGGCAGGCCTTCGGCCACGCCATATTTTTCAAAAGGAATTTTTGGTAATTGGGCAAAACCGATGCTTGATGCCAGTGCCAGAAGAATGGTAAATGTTAGTTTCTTTATCATGGGTTTAGTTATAATGGTAATTGAATTGTAAACTCAGTTCCTTCTCCCTCTTTGGTAGCTACTTTTAACTCCCCGCCATGCGCTTTTACAATATCATACGCCAGTGAAAGTCCCAACCCGGTTCCCTGCCCGGTGGGTTTGGTGGTAAAGAAGGGCTGGAAGATTTTATCAAGGACTTTTTGAGGGATGCCGGGGCCGTTGTCTTTTACGGAGATTTTCACCCCCCTCGGTCCTCCGCCTGCTGGCGGAGGGAGGATGGCTTCGGTAGAAACTGTGACGGTTGGTTCGTAGGGTTTTAAACCTGACAGGTTTTGAAAGCCTGTCAGGTTTGAAACTCCCGACGTATGCAGTTCCAGTTGCTTTTTCTTTTCGTCAACCGCATAGAAAGCATTGGTGATCAGGTTGAGAATCACTCGGCCAATATCCTGAGGAATGACGTTGATATTACCAATTGTTTCATCAAAATCAGTTTTCAGGGTCGCATTGAACGATTTGTCTTTTGCCCGCAAACCGTGATATGCCAGGCGCAGATATTCATCGGCCAAAGCATTGATATCAGTTGGTTCTTTTACGCCACTGCTGCTGCGGCTGTGCTGCAGCATGCCTTTTACAATGGCATCAGCACGTTTGCCATGGTGGTTTATTTTTTCGAGGTTTTGTTTGATATCGATAAGTATCTCGGTTACTAGTTTCTCGTCTCTGGTTTCTGGCTTCTTGGCTCTTTCTTCTTCAATCTCCACTATCAACTCATTGCTTACTTCCGAAAAATTATTGACAAAGTTGAGCGGGTTTTGAATTTCATGGGCAATGCCGGCGGTGAGTTCGCCGAGGGAGGCCATTTTTTCGGATTGGATAAGCTGTTTTTGAGTTACCTGGAGTTCAGCAAGGGCTTCTTCGGCTTTTTGCCGGGCGGCTTTAATGGCGATCAAGTCCTCTTCGGCTTGCAGTGCATGAGCTTCTGCTTTTTGCAGATCGAGGAAGCGGGTATAGGCAAGCGAGAACACTGCGGTAGCGCGTTGCAACAGGTTCCAGCTTTCGTTTGAAATTTCACCGGGCGAAGCAGCACCCATAAAGCCATTAGCAAATTTTAGCAGATGATAGGTACGCTCTGGTATTTCATTGCCATAATATCTTTTCAATACTTTTGACTTTGATGCGCAATAGCTGATCCATTGTTTTCGGTTTTCACCTTTCATCACAATGGAAGCTTGTTTTTCTTTTGATTGGAAGAACTTTAACATCTGTTCGCCTACCCAACTCGCCTTCAAGTCGAGTGTCATTTCATCACTTACCAACTTGGATTTTTTTCCCCGCACATCTTTGATGGCATACCAACACTCGGCAGAATGATTCCTGGCCTCAACCAAATAAATTGAGCTCGTCTCCAATTCTTCCACGCCCAGCGAAGCCATTTCGTTGCGCAGCACTACAGCCACTTCCACTATTTCATTAGGCTTGTGCATGGCGAGAGAACGAGAGCGTACTTTTTCCAAAGCCGCTTCGATCTGAGCCTCCCGTGCCTGGGCTTCGGCTTTTTGCAAGTCAAGGAATCGAGTGTAAGATTGCTGAAAAACTTTTCCAAAGCGCATCAGAGTTTCATTCTCTACATCACTGAAAGGTTTGCCTGAAAAATTTTCAATATACAGTGCAACATCCTCCAGCAATACCGTGGAAAGTGTTAATGCAGGTTGGTTCAAAATAAAATCTTTTGATGTTTCCGGAAAGCCGGGAAGATGTTTAAACAGGTCGCGGTAAAATTTATTCTTCTCTTTCAGATTCAGGTTGACTGCTAAAAAGTTCAATCCCTGCCTTTTTGCTTCATTAAAACGATCGTAATATATGGCTTTAAAATATGGGATGATAATATTGGAAGGGCTGCCAAGGTGGTCGGCTATCCAACTGTTGTAATCATTCCGGTTTTTATAATCGAGAATAAAGCCGGTGTGTTCAACAGGCAATTTCAACTGCACCAGTTGGTTGTACACAATTTGTATCACCTCTTTCAGCTCGTTACTTTTTTGCATACCCATACTACGGCTTCGCACCTTTTCCAAAGCTACTTCAATCTGCGATTCCCGGGCCAGTTCCTCCGCTTTTTGAAGATCGAGGAACCGGATAAATGCCTGGTTGAATGCAACGGTAAAACGACTGATGATATCCTGCTGTTCTTCCGGTAAGGGTTCGAAACTGCCGGTTACGAGCGAGCCAAACTGATCGGAAGAACCGGAGAGATGCACCTGCTTTGCTGCGGCCATAAATGCTTTAACGGGCTCAGGTAATCTCGTTAATTCTGTTTTACTGAATCCAAAGCGGTCCCAGTCTCTTTTTTCTTTTCCCTGGAACAGGTATGTCCATTTTTTCTTCTGTTGCTTGCAATAATCGAGGTACATGAGGTGAGAGGGATGCTCATTCATTTGAACAAAAAAACCATTCTCCGCCAACAGGCCTTCTTGCCCGGCCATCCACCAGGTGATGCCTTTGTTCTCATGGTTTACAATCATGAGAAAACACCTGTCGAGTCGGGCATCCAGCTTTGTCAGTTCCTGGTACAATACAAAAATTAAACTACTGAGCTCATCAGATTGCCGCATAGCCATAGCTCCCGCCCTTACCCTTTCCAACGCCAGTTCAATTTGTGCTTCCCGTGCCTGCTCTTCAGCTTTCTGAATATCGAGGAATCTTCGGTACGCCAGATCAAACACATTCCTGAAACGCTTGAACAGACTGATTTCTTCATCGCTTAAAGGAACATAGGTTGACATGCCCAAAGCAACAGGACCCAATGAGTAAAAATAATAATTGAGGGATTGGGCGTTCTCCAAATAACTATCTGCAAACTGGTTGGTGGTTTTTTGATATTCATACCAGTCTGATACTTCTTTTCCGGTTAATGCCTCGGCAAACAGTTCTTCCGCACCTTGAAGCATTCGATTGGCAAACAAACTCTGCAATTCGTGATTTTTATAATCGACTTCTGTAACCAGAAGCTTATTATGTTTTGTATAATATTCATAATTGAGATAAGTACCTTTGTCTTCATAAATAATTGCGGTTTGCACATTCCGTATTTCTTTGATGCCCAGGCTTTCGGATTGCTGTGAAATTACCTGGCACACTTCCAGCATATCGTCCGGCTTACGCATACCCATGGCCACAGTCCGCACTTTTTCGAGTGCAGTTTCAATTTCAAGTTCCCGGTTTTTACTTTCAAGCTCTACTGTGAGGCGTTTTACGGCTTCACGCAGTTGCAGGTTTTCTTCCTTTATTTGTTCAGCTGCAATTTGATCTCCTTCTTCTGTACGGCTATCGGGAAAGGAACCGTGCTGGTGAACTAGTTTCCATCCCGATTTTGTTTGTTGAAACAGGACGGAAATACGGGCATGACTATAAAAAGTCCATTTCTCATCAATCAGAATATACAGATCGGATTGCTCATTTGTCAAAACCGCATCGTTCATTTGCTGCAAACGTATTTTCCTGTTGCGGAACTGTGCCTTACCGGTCATCTGATCAGCTGTGGCCTTATAAAACCTGACCGTTTCCTTTTTATCAGCAAAAACTTCGCTGACAGCTGTGCCAACCACTGAAATATTATCATCCAAAAAAGAAGCAAATGTTTTCATATCTCCCTTGAGATAGGCATCCCAATAAGCGTGGTAGACTTTTAGAATTTCTGCTTCCAGTTTACTTGTCAGTTTCATACTTATAACCTAATTAACAGGTAGTTGTATACTAAATGTTACCCCTTCACCTTCCTTCGTCTCCACTTTCAACTCCCCACCATGCGCTTTAACAATATCATAAGCGAGTGAAAGCCCCAATCCTGTTCCCTGGCCGGTGGGCTTGGTGGTGAAAAAGGGCTGGAAGATTTTATCGAGTACTTTTTGAGGGATGCCGGGGCCGTTGTCTTTTACGGAGATTATTACCCCCCTCGATCCTCCGCCACCTGGCGGAGGGATGACCGCTTCCGTAGAAACTGAAACAGTTGGTTCGTAGGATTTCAAACCTGACAGGTTTTGAAAACCTGTCAGGTTTGAATCTCCCGAAGTTTTCTGCTCCAGTTGTTTCTTTTTTTCATCCACGGCGTAAAAAGCATTCGTGATCAGATTCAGAATTACCCTGCCTATATCCTGGGGAATAATATCAATCTTGCCTATCGTTTCATCAAAATCAGTTTTCAGAGTTGCATTGAACGATTTGTCCTTGGCCCTTAAACCATGATAGGCAAGGCGTAAATATTCATCAGCCAAAGCGTTGATATCGGTTGGTTCTTTTACCCCTGAACTACTTCTGGAATGCTGGAGCATGCCTTTTACAATGGCATCGGCGCGTTTGCCGTGGTGAAGTATTTTTTCGAGGTTTAGTATTACATCTGTTGCAATCGCTTTTGCTTCTTCGGTATCTCCCCTATCCAGTTCGGTTCTCATTTCATCCAGCAATTCACTGCTTACCTCCGAAAAATTATTGACAAAGTTCAGTGGATTTTGAATTTCGTGGGCAATGCCGGCGGTAAGTTCTCCGAGGGAAGCCATTTTTTCGGACTGGATGAGTTGGGATTGGGTGGATTTTAAATCTGCCAATGACTTTTGCAGCTCCGCTGTGCGTTGTGAAACCTGGTCTTCAAGAACCTCTTTTTGCCTCTCAAGAATGGCTTTTTTTTCTTCCGTAATAAGAATTACTTTTCTGGCTTCTGCTTCCCGCTCCGAGAGAATCTCTTTATATCTGAGCGAAATATAAACAAGCAACAAAACCGGAGCGCTTAATAAAACGATGGCCAGAATTATATTTTCAAAATCATAAAAAGCATCAGGAAATAATTTGTGGAGTGTTACGAATCCCAGAGCGCCCAGGGTAAGGACCAACATGGCAATAACTACCATCCATTCTGCTTTTCCAATTAGTCTCCATGAGGAGATTACCAGGTATGCAAAATATGCCAGCATGGCTGTATTTACAATTCCGAAAGGAAATGAAATATTATACAAGTGGCCCAGTAAACTTACAAATGGCATTATACCAAGGATCATTTTAGTGATAAGAGATATTCTCTTTTTGAGCACCCATTCGGTAATTATAAGAGTCATTACATGCATAATTGGCAGAAATACGCCATTGGTTAACAGAAATCTGACTCTTTCGGCCAGATAAGAAGTCTCATAAAAATATCCGGAATAACTACCAAAGGCTGCTAAAAAAACGGTAGCAGTCATGACAGAAACCAACCGGAAGATTCTCTGAGATGGGTTTAAGTATAATAACAGCAAAAACATAAAAAAGAGCACCCCCGAGACCGAGATGCTAATAGCCCCAAGAATGTAAGTTTCCTTTTGCTTTTTCTCCACTCTTTTATTGAATGCCGGCCCGGCAATAGAAAGCAGATTTTGCAGATTCTTAGGGTTGAGTTTCAATTCTCTTTGTGTTATCAGGCTTTCGTATGCCACAAAATGCATTGCTACGACATGCTCTTTACCGGGAGTAAGATGAAGGGAAGAAGGGAACTTATTTACCGGATTATAGGCGCTGTAAGGATTTCCCGTTTTGCCAAATGCGTGTACAAGTTTGCCGTCAATGTAAATATCAGTTGCAAACCAAAGTTTACGGCTTATGCCCAATGGAATTGAATCAAGCGAACTGTCCAACCGCAGCTTCAACCTGAACCACCCTTCCACTCTGCCATTTTCATCAGCAAGTTCTGGTGATATGTCAATGGGATTAACGGCTTCCCAATCGCTGGTTTCTATGGCTGCATCTGCCCAATCAGGATTATTACCATGCTTGAATATCCAGCCATCTGCTGAAGCAAGCTGAATCTGCTGATTTCTGTCAAACATACTTCCCGAAAGCACCAGCGTTTTATCCTGGGCCATTGTAAAATGGGAATCCAGTAATAATAAGAAAACAAAAGGAAGCATGATTCTCATACCTGGTATTTTAAAGATTTGACAATTGTATTATAAACTCACTTCCATCACCTTCCTTTGTCTCCACTTTCAGCTCCCCGCCATGTGCCTTCACAATATCATACGCCAATGATAACCCTAATCCTGTTCCCTGCCCAGTAGGTTTGGTTGTGAAGAAAGGTTGGAAGATTTTATCGAGTACTTTTTGAGGGATGCCGGGGCCGTTGTCTTTTACTGAGATTATTACCCCCCTCGATCCTCCGCCACCTGGCGGAGGGATGACCGCTTCCGTAGAAACTGAAACAGTTGGTTCGTAGGATTTCAAACCTGACAGGTTTTGAAAACCTGTCAGGTTTGAATCTCCCGAAGTTTTCTGCTCCAGTTGTTTCTTTTTTTCATCCACGGCGTAAAAAGCATTAGTGATCAGATTTAAAATTACCCGGCCAATATCCTGGGGGATAATATCAATTTTGCCTATTGTTTCATCAAAATCAGTTTTCAGAGTGGCATTAAAAGATTTGTCTTTTGCCCGCAGACCATGATAAGCAAGACGAAGGTATTCATCAGCCAAAGCGTTGATATCAGTTGGCTCTTTTACTCCGCTGCTGCTTCGGCTGTGTTGCAACATGCCTTTTACAATGGCATCGGCGCGTTTGCCGTGGTGAAGGATTTTTTCAAGATTTTGCTTAATGTCATCAGCTATTGCAAAACCTTCTTCGGTATCACCTTTCTTAAATTCGGTTTTCATCTCATCAATCAACTCATTGCTTACTTCCGAGAAATTATTCACGAAGTTGAGCGGGTTTTGGATTTCGTGGGCAATGCCGGCGGTGAGTTCGCCGAGGGAAGCCATTTTTTCGGATTGGATGAGTTGTGCCTGTGCGGCTTTCAATTCTTCCAATGATTTTGTTAGTGCCGCATTGGTTTCTTCTATAGCCTTTCGTTTTAGCTCCAGTTCTTCGATGGTTTCTTCGAGTAAAATGGCGGTGGTGCGTTTTACTTTTTCAGTACGGTCGAGCTTGAATACAGCAATCTCCAAATCGCTGCTAACTTTCTTAACTGCCTTTGCCAACATTGATTTTTCTTCAGCAGAAATATTTTCATTCTGCTGGATAAAATCCAGGATGGTTTGTAATTGTTCGTTCATTTACTCTTCTTTTAAAGCCACCCAGCAACAAGTGCTGTTGTGAAATTCATTATTGCCCTGGTTGGTCTTTCCAAATTCGCCATAGGTAAAAAATCCGGCCATGGGCACATTAAATACATTTTTGATGCCTTCTATTTCCTCGCTTATCAGCGGCCCAAATTGTCCCAGCCTGCCTATACAGGAAAACATGAGCAATGCATCTGC
>CAZOXJ010000109.1:0-13932 GCA_964583325.1 uncultured Lentimicrobiaceae bacterium | reverse complement strand
GGTTACCAGTTCAAGGAAACTTTTGCGAACCGTAATAATCAGCGGCATATTGCAATTGATAATGAGTTCGTTCAGGCTGCCGGCCCAACCTTGCCCCTGCAATTCCCAGGCGCCGATTTCGTCGATAAGTACCATTTGAGAATTCCGGTTTCTTTCCACCGAAAGTGCGTCGCGGCCAAATTCAATAGCCTCAGGAATAAAAAAATACCTGCCAACCCGTGCCAAACCTTCTGTATCGTTAATATGCGAAAGCTGCATTTCCTTATTTACGGATACATCCTGAATTTTATACCCTGTTTTGGTGCCATTTTCGTAAACAGCTGAAGCAATTATTCCTCCGGTTACTATTCCGGAAGCTTTCAGCCTTGCAGAAATTGCAGAGATAAGAGTAGTTTTGCCGCTGCCTATTTCGCCGGTTATAAGTACAACATTCCTCTTTTTCTTCATGGTAAGCGCTACCTTTTCGAGCCAGAACTCCGACTGGGCACCAATTTGCATAATAACACTTACCGGCTTGCGGAAAATATCTTTGATTGAAGGCAGATTGGCAATTACAAACGGAAGTGTTTCGAAAGCGACTTCCAGCGCCAGCGGCAGTTGCCGGAATGAAGTACGGATAAAGAAATTCCGTATCACCGGGTTGCTCAGTTCCTTGCCAACTACCGAAAAACCAACGATCATAATAGCCGCACGAAAATTCATCTGCAATCCAACCAACAAACCATCGGTAATTGAAAGCTCTTCCGACTGGAATTTTGCAAACAAAAAACTCGACAACATGGTAATAGTTACAAAGAAAATCCAGAAATTCGGTTTCAGCAACGGCCTTAATGCTGATTTATAACGCATTGCCCATATTACCGTTAAAACAAGCCCGAACGGAAACCACCAGGCAATACCAGAATAATTCATAAATACGAGTGCCGAAATCATAGCTGAAAAATTAAACGCAAGCCACCACAGCGAATAGTTGGCCAGAGGTGTTTTACTCCTCGATTTTATTTCATTCATTCGCCGTTTGTCCGAGCTCAGCATCGGAATTGTTTTACCCGTCGCGCTTTTGCCGATATAAATTCCTATAACGGCTGCTACGGTGCCAAAAAACAAGTAAAAAATCCATAATACAATAATTGGCATCCAAACCGTATCGAAATGCATATGGAGTTGCTTTTCGGCATATTTCACCAACGAAGCATACAGGTCAACTATGTTTAAACCATAATAAATAAGGTAGTTGGCAATTTTCTGAAAAAAGTTCCACGACATGGCCAGCAAACTTCCAACCAGGAAACCAATCATATTCCGGCCAATAACCCTTACCGCAAACTCAAGCAGAAAAGCTTCGGACAATATGGCAATCATGGGTCCGAATATAACGGCGCTTGGCGAAACTGATTTCATAAGGGCACAAATAAGTCCCGCGCGCCATATCAAACCTTTATCCTTCCATTTATAACTGATTGAAATAATAAGGATTACACCTATTGATGTAAGAAAAATACTACTGAACGGGACATGTAGATTGTGAAGGAAACTGCCGAGCACAATTTCGGATGAGGCCCACAGGCAGCCCAGCACGGCCGCTTTGAGCCAGGTAATGCTAAGTTGACGGTCAGGATTCATTTACAATACAGATTTTTATAGCACAGGTTTTAAAAAGGTGAAACCCCGCAGCACCTTCGGCAACCAGTTCCAGCATTTTAGCACTATCGGTGATACGGGTTGCTCCTATTACATCAACTCCGCGGGCAAAAAGCACATCAGGAAGCAGGCCGCTTGTAGGACCAACAAGTATCACTTTTACTTTAGCAGGAATGATCTCTAAAAGTTTATCCAACGTATCATTTGCCAGCGAGGCGCCTGTAATTATTACAATATCTGAATTTGCAACGGCATCAACTGCAAGCTCTGATGGAATATAGTATTGGAGATACTCATCAGGGACAGCATTTTCGTTTAATTCAATAATTTTCAGAACTGATTCACTCTCTGCAATTTTCTTGATGTACGACAAAAATGCACCGACAACACAAACCTGTTTCTTCTCTGAAAGGTCAATTAGCTCCACCGGATCAAGGTTTTGTATAACCATGTAATTTGAATTTTCCAGCAATTCAGCCGAAAGTGC
Source organism: uncultured Lentimicrobiaceae bacterium (assembly GCA_964583325.1). Taxonomy (GTDB): domain Bacteria; phylum Bacteroidota; class Bacteroidia; order Bacteroidales; family UBA4417; genus UBA4417. The sequence goes on along the minus strand of CAZOXJ010000109.1, from coordinate 11,804 downwards.
ATTCATTACAGCAAGTTGTACTGTTTTGATAAAACAGCTTGGTTCAGGGATGGCAAACAAATCCGTAACTTTTTGTCCTTTGAAATTGCCGGGCGTAAAATCCCCAAATCCTCTTTTACGGCTGTGTGTGCAGCTGTCAGCCGAGTTCACATCATTGGAAGCAAGGCCGCTGAAGCCGGTCGATAATTTAACGGCAGTGAGATAGAGTCCTGCAACAAGTTTTTCGATGGTAACAGCATTTAGCTGTTGGCCATACCTGGCTTTTATTACTTCAAATGTTTCTTCAATTATCATAATCGATTCAGGATTTTGACAGCATATTCTTATTTTTCGTCAAATATATTGAGCAAATGATTAACCATACATATCTGATTATACCTCTTCGTAAAATTATAACATTGGAAGGTATTACTATGGATTTAATTCTTATTGCCGGCATTCCTGCAATTAAACCTTAAGTTTGATTCTGCCGGTTGTATATTTAAGACTAAAATATGGCCCCAATAGGTTTCATGGCTTGTAAATGAAGAAAGCTGCCTCTTAAGAGCAGCTTTCTTCACAGCAGAGATAATAGTAAGTTATTTCACAATAGTATTAGCTGGTAGCGAAGCCCATTCAGCATAAGCACCGGCATAGAGTTTCACGTTCTGAAAACCTGCAATCTCCATCAAGGCGATATAAACAACGGCTGCCTTTATACCTGTCTGGCAGTAAACAACTATTTCCTTTTCAGGCGTTGCACCAAACTTTGCTGCAGTAGCAATTATTTCCTCTTTGGTTTTGAAAGCTCCATTCGGAGTCTGCACCTCTTTGAAGTACATAAAAACTGCACCCGGCAAATGACCCTGGCTCTTTTTATCCTTATCAATACCTTTATACTCGTCCGGCTCGCGAACATCGAGTAAAAGCGCGTTTGGATTTGAGTTCAGAGCAGCAACGGCAGCCATATCAATATTCATGGCAGCATTTACAGAAGGCACAAAAGTGGTAGCTTTTATAGTTGCAGCAGTAGCTGTCATAGGAATACGGGCAGCTTCCATCTGTGTTGCTTCTTTGTGAAGCAGTGTAACATCAGTTGCGCCCAGGTATTTCAACACCCACCAAACGCGGCTATTGTATTTTTGCGACCCATCATCATAAACAATTATTCGTGATGTGTTACTCACCCCTTTCTTACCAAATATGGCAGCTAATTCATCGGTTGAAAGAAACTGGCCTTCGATAGCACCGGGTTTATACAAACTTTTATGAGGGATATTGATGGCACCTTGAATGTGTTGTTTTGCATACACGTCAGCAGCCTGCACATCTATTACAACTAAAGCCTTATTCGTCTTCAGCTCTGCAGCAAAGTCTTTGGCTGAAATGGATACCTGGGCATGAAGGCTAAAAGCAGCAAGCAAGCTGACGAAGCTTATTAATATTTTTCGCATTTTGACTTCTTATTTTTGTTTTTGGATAAAATCGGTTCAGTTTAAAAATCTTAGTTTAGCTTAACCTGCACCTGCAGGAGAAACATATCGTTAGGAACCTCATTATAGTTTGTTATATCTGTTGATGAGCTGCTTTCGATATTTGAAAGGTAATTGAGCTGGAAGCGCACCCAGTCATTAGGATAATAATTCAGCCCGAATGTCCATGTTGATGAGCGGTAAGCCGTATGGTCATAATCCTCTTTGTCCATATCCGAATCATAGGTTTCGAATTTAACCAGCGGCATCAGATTCCATTTTGTATTATACATCAGCTGAGCAAAATACCCATTGCTTTTAAAATTTCCCTGAACAAGTTCGGGTGTTGCACCGCAACCTCCGCCAATAAGTTTTGATCCTTTATCCTGCCCAAATACATATTCGGACTGAAGTATAAAATTGTACTTCTTAAGAGTAATATCTGCGCCATAACGCATGCGCTCATCCATGTCCTTAACAGTAGGGTCCGGATTTTTCTGTTTGCCGAAATGGTAACTTCCGCCAACACTGATAAATTCGTAAGGCGCAATTACAAGCCTGCCTATGAAATCTTTAGCCTGGTCGATATCATATACATTTTTACCGGTTCCGTTAGTTACCGATAATACATAGGAAAGGATATTTTCCTTTTCGAGACCGAAGAATTTCTTTGTTCCGGTTGAACCACTCAGCATTATTCCGAGATCACGGTCGGGAGAAGTAAGTTCGTTTACAACTTTCGAACGGTTAATAGTATATAAATCCTGGCAACCGGTAGCACCTAATTCCAGACCGAAAGGTTTCTTAAACTGGCCCATTGAAATTTTAAACCAGGGTTTAAACCTGTTGTAAGTAACAAAAGCATCCAGCAAGTATGGGCCATTCTGGAACGAGCTGAATTCGGCCATCACATAGTATGAAAAATCATATGGAATATTTCCCGTAACCCCTAAGCGAGCCCTGCGGAAATAAAATCCCATATCATTCGCTGATGTACCATCAGCATTTTCGCCGTTAAATGCAACCTTAAACTCAGGCTGAATATATCCGATTACCGAAACACCACCCGATGAGGAGGCAGGCTCCATACACCCCTGTGCATATAACTGGTTGCTCGTTAAGGCTGAAAGTATTATTAGTATTGCAAAAAGCTTCTTCATCGTTTCCGTTTTTAGTAAAAGGGGAAGTGCACTAAACCACTTCCCCTTAAGGTATATTAACTAAGTATTGTAATTATTGAGTAACAGCCCAGTTTTTTGCTCCTTTGTAAACGGCTTTTGCATTAGCTTTCAAATCATCATAAACAAGACGGTTTGCTCCGAAACTTATGCCTTTGGTTTCGTAGCCCAATACATTAAGCCAGAATGTTGCTATACTTGATGTTTGTCCGGTGTAGCAATATACCAGTTCTTCCCTTGAAGGATCGAAAGCCTTAATCAGATCTCCGGCTAAAGCAATTGTAGGAAGGTTGAAGGCACCTGAAAAATGTCCAAACTTCAGATAGTCTTCGTTTGACCAGTAATTTACAACTGCGAAATTTGAAGGATTGGCCAATACATCATCCGAAGATGCAGGGCTAAAACCAGCATCCAGAACAGCCTGAACGCGTTCTTTAAGTATTGCTGCGCCATCAGTTGATGTTGAAGTCCATACAGGCTCAGCAAATGAACCATTGGCAGGAGCTGCTGTTGTTACCCAGCTTGCATTTCCAACAGCTTTGTTTCCGTTAGCCTGAACTTCAACTCCTGAATTTGATACCCAGAGTCCTTTGTATGCCGAATTCCAGCCAGCCATGCCCCATTTAAGAACAACTGCATTAGCGAAACCTGAAAGGCGAAGAGCCATTACAGCCTGTCCAGCTGTTTGACCGGTAAAGCACACAACAATTATAGGTTTATCAGTATAGTTGGCAGCTGTAGTAACAACGTCTTTCAACGCAACATTCACTGCATTTTTAATGTGGCCTGATGCATAATCAGCTGCTGAACGAATATCAAATACATGATAGCCCGGCATGGTGCTGGTTACTGAATCGATCGGGCCGCCCATGGCTGTTGATTTAGGATCTACAATCCAGTTTTTTGCCAGATCAGGAAGGTCGAGCGCATTTGTTACCATGTATGATTTCAGAGTCAGATAAGCGTTTACTGCATCTGGCTCGTCTTCTTTACATGAATTGAGAAAAAGTACTGGAACAAATGCCAGCAAAATAGCGAGTTTAAACAGATTTTTCATTATTGTAAATTGTTTTTGGTGTGAATGAATTTGTTATTAATTGATTGACTGAATTTTCCATTGTTATTCCGTTCACAAAACTAGAAGCAATCTCTTACCTTTGTATTATCATTTAGAGGGATTTCAATGGCAAAAAAGCTGCTCTTCATCAAGAAAAATATGACACAGATCATAAAAAAATGAATTTTAATTGTACTTTTATAGCGAAATAAATAAATCCTTATGCCTCTTTCCAGCCCCGAAACCTGTGTTTCATTTGTTTACGAGCTTTCCTGCTTTGACCTGCTTACCGAGGCTGAAAAAGAACTGATAAATTCACACTCGGTACTGGTAAATTTCAAGAAAGGCGAAATGGTTTGCAAACAGGGATCGTTTGCATCGCATATCATGTACCTCGAAAAAGGTTTGGTTAAAATTTACCTGGAGGGGAATCCAAAAGATTTGATTCTGACAATAACTCCGCAAAAAAACCTGATGGGTTTGCAATCGCTTTTTGAGGGTAACAATGTTTTCCTGTATAGTATCAGCACCTATACTGAATCGGCAGTCAGGCTGATTGATATTCAGCTGTTCAAACAGTTACTTAAGCAAAATCCCCTGTTTGCCTATAGGATAATCAATGTCCTGAACGAGAGCACATCGCAGGCATACGGGCGGTTCTTCAGCCTTACCCAAAAACAATTGCATGGAAGACTGGCAGATATTTTACTCTGCCTGTCGCGAAAAATATTTAAATCGGAATCCTTTGACCTGCCTTTATCACGAAGTGATTTAAGCGATCTTACAAGCATGTCGACCGAAAGTGTTATTCGTATTATGAAGGATCTTAAAGATGACGGAATTATTGATATCAACAACAAATCAATAACCCTGCTCGATTTACCAAGACTGGAAAATATAAGTGCGAAAGGCTGAGACTTTCACAGAGTTCCGGAACATTACATCTGTAACAGCTATGCGTGGGGGCCGATACTTCCGGAAATATCGCTGAGGCCAATCTGGTTATCGTAAAGATCGAGTACATCCGACTCCTCAAGTATTACAACCCTGTCAATTTTATTATCAGCCTGCCTGTACCATATTTCGGCGTATAATTCCGAATAAACATACAGATGAACATTATAAAACAGGTATGTACGGCTTAGCAAATGTCGTCCTTTACTCAGTAATAACTCTACCTGGCGAAAAATGGTCAGTTTGCGGAATTCATCAGTTTTCACTTTACTTAAGTTTTAATCAAAAGTGAAAAATCGTTGGCGTACACTTATTATTTATTTACGCTCAATTTCTATTAAGTATTTATTCCTTAACGATTGTAGCTTCGAAAGGTCAGCTTTAAGATCGTAGATACGCACCAGCTCAACAATACCCGGCTTGTCATAAATTGCAGCCTGGGCAGCGTCGTAGGTTTTATAATCGAAGTTGTTCCTGATGGCGATAGTTGCTTTTTCAAATTCGTCCCAGGTCATAAAACAAGGTACTTCCAGGTAATAGGTATCCTTTTTATCGACGTCTTTATAGATACCCTCCGCCATTATATCGAGATCGAAAAAACGCCGTATTTTTATCAGGCTCTGAAATGGCTTAACCTGCTTGGCCGCCAGAAATTTTACTCCTACATTTTTATAATGATCAATAAGTTCGGACAACTGGCTGTAGTCTTCCATATGAAAACGTATAGTGGTTGTCGGCTCATTGAACAGCATGATACTGCTGAGGGCAGCATCAAATTTTATTTTATGGTCACGCTTTATGTGCATGGTCATACGGATAAAGTCGTCCTCGTGGCACACATCAAAGTTTTTGATCACCATAAATACCGACCTGGGTTTTTGCTCCCTGGCTGTTGTGGGTACAAAATATTCTTCATAAAACCCTGGAAATGGCTCAAGGCTTTCGAGGAGCATTACTGCATATGCCTGATCAGAAGCCAGCGTTGCAAGTTTCTCCTTCTTTAAAAGATATCCTAACGATTGTATATTCCCTGTCATAGTTCCATGTTTAACTTGATGATTTTATACGAATCTGTTGCACCGAAACCAAATTATTATAAAATGAAGAGGTTAGCGGGTTTCTGTTTATCCGGATGCAGACTAACAAAAATATATACTTTTTCAGATATAAGCAAATTCCGGGGCAAAAAGCTTTTTTCAAACAAATTAATACTTACAAAATCCCGATTGCATTAAACCGGAAAGCAAATTTGTTAATTTTACGACCTTACAAATTTAAAAACCATATTTTGAAAAAACATATCCCGAACTTCATTACCACCCTGAATTTATTCAGCGGTTGCACCGGAATTATAATCGCCCTTACCTACCGGATTGATTATGCTGCTTATTTTATAGCATTGGCTGCTTTATTCGATTTTTTCGATGGGTTGGCTGCCCGTTTGCTTCATGTAAAAAGTGAAATCGGAAAAGAACTCGATTCGCTGGCTGATGTGGTATCGTTCGGGGTATTGCCCGGAATAATTTTTTACCAGCTTATGACTGCCAGCCCAAATACCCCGGTTGCAGGGTCGTACATCAGTATTTTTGCCCTTATCGCACTGGTAATTCCTGTTTTATCTGCAGTGCGGTTAGCAAAGTTTAATCTTGATACGCGCCAGACAACTTCCTTTATTGGCCTGCCTGTGCCTGCCAATGCACTCTTCCTGGGCGCTTTCCCGCTTATAAAAATGCAGGCAGGTTTCAGTGATTCGCTTTCGTGGCTTACTATTTTTACCGATAATTATTATATCCTTGCCCTTATTGCGATAGGGATGAGTTTGTTGCTCGTGTCGGAAATTCCATTGTTTTCGTTAAAATTCCGGAATCTGAAATTCGCTGATAATAAGCCACAATACATTCTGGTATTGTTTGCCATTATTTCTTTTTCGATCATAACCTTTGCAGCCATCCCGCTTATTATCCTGGCATATATATTACTTTCAATGCTTTATAAACCTGCAACGGAATCAAAGCATTGAGATTCTCCACATTCAAGAGAACAATACTAAAAATCTGATGTGAATTGATTTAGCCTTTAGCCGATAGCGGAATAGAGAGAAAAGTTAAGAAAAATTACCGGCGCAATTCGAAATTACTCCCAAGGTACACTTTACGCACCTGTTCGTCGTCGGCAAGTTCTTCGGCCGTACCCGATTTTAACACTGAGCCTTCGAAAAGCAGGTACGCCCTGTCGGTAATTGTCAGAGTTTCGTGAACATTATGGTCGGTGATCAGAATACCGATATTTTTTGCTTTAAGTTTCACTACTATATTCTGTATATCCTCTACGGCAATAGGATCGACACCGGCAAAAGGCTCATCGAGAAGAATAAACTTCGGATCGGTAGCCAGTGCCCGCGCAATTTCGGTTCGCCTGCGTTCGCCTCCTGAAAGCTGAATTCCCATATTTTTGCGTACATGATTCAGTCCAAACTCATCGAGAAGGGATTCGAGTTTTTCGCGCTGTTCCACTTTATTTAGCTTGGTAAACTCGAGTACTGCCCTGATGTTATCTTCAACCGAAAGTTTCCGGAATACAGATGCTTCCTGGGCCAGGTATCCGATACCAATTTGTGCGCGGCGGAACACGGGTTCACTGGTAATGTCGCGATCATCGAGGAAAACTTTTCCCTGTAAAGGTTTAATAAGACCTACAATAATATAGAAAGAAGTAGTTTTACCGGCACCATTTGGCCCAAGCAACCCCACGATTTCCCCTTGCTCCACTTTAATGGAAACATGATTTACAACTGTGCGCTGACGGTATTTCTTAACTATATCTTCGGTACGTAATATCATAGCAATACGTTGAGGGGTCAAAGGTAATAAAATTTGTTTGAAGCATCGAGAGGCTGTTTACTGCGTGCCTTCCGTTAAAAGTCGAAACTCATAGATACCATTATGCCGAAAGGCTTGATATCGGGATGGTCGTTATAAAACAACCGCCACACCGCATCCACACGTACGAACCTAAAAATATTCTCTATACCGGCACTAGCCTCCATATAAGGTTTGCTTATAAAATAGCTGCCAACCGGTAACTGATTGTAGAGTTGATTATTGCCGGAGGTATGTCCAACCGCTCCTTTTAGTGCAAACACTTCGCGCCATTTTAGTTTGCGCACTGCCGGAATATTATTCAGAAAAAAGCCCTGCATATGATAAACCACGTGATAAGTGGCGTATTCGTCGCTGATAAATTCGTAATAATTCATCAGGTTGAAAGCATAGTCGTCGTGATAAAAAGTTTCGTTACCCCCGAAAATATTAAGCAGTGGAAACGGGAGTGTTCCCCATGTTTTTCCGGCTTCGATGGTATATTTAAGCCAGCCCGCCGACAGGAAACTGAACCATTGCGACGCATTGAACTTCAGACTGTGGTACTCATACTCCCCATCAAACAATCCTTTTACTCCATACGCATATTTTAGGTTAAACACAGGATATGGTGAACTCACTGCTACCCTTTCGAACTCGCCTGCCAGAACTTTTTCGCGGTAGCCGTAATGAAGATCAAGAGATAGCTCAGTAGTTTTTATCTGTGTACGCTGCACATAATCGCGACTTACAGGATCATAAACACTTATTGCCCCGCCTTCGACTGTAAAAATTCGGCGGTTGGTTATCGTTAAGGTGTTATGAAATCCTGTAAACCACTCATGTTTATATGATCCTTTGTATTCCGATACCATTGAGAGTTTGTCCTGAGGATTACGCCTGAAAAGTGAATTAAGGATAAAATCCTGCCGGAATGCGCCTTCGGCCATACCCAACTGTTCCACATCATATTTATACGAACCGCTGATTACGCGATCGGGCAATTTGCCCAGCATATACATAAACCCGGCATGGTATTTCAAAACGTTATCGCGGGTACCATAAGCCAAGTAACCATCGAGCATCAACCGGGTGGAAAAATCGTTGCTGGTTCGTCCACCGACCCGGAAACGGCTGCCTTCCAGCTGATTAAAACTATAAGTCGAAGCGTAAGGTCCCCATTCGAAATTCCCTCTCACATAATATCCGGTCGCTATCATTTTGATAATATCGACATAGGTATTAAAAAGCGGCATTTTTTTCAGCGTATCACTCAGGCGGTAAACGGAAGCTTCACGGCTTGTAAGTGCTTCGGGTCGGGAGGTTTTCCAGAATTCATCACTTTTGCGGGTCGCATCATCCAATACAATTATATTATTCGGCATCGAGTAAATCTTTTCGTCGCGCACAGGCGAAAAATCATACCCTGAATACAAAACAGTACGCGCACCAAAAAAACCGGTGGTAACTTTTGCATCATCAACCACATTAAAGTCAGCGATAGTTTGTTCGCGGGAGAGCATCCATTGCCCGTTAGCGGCAATTTCAAATTCCTGCGAGATAGTCATATCATTAATAAAATTGATGTTGGCATCGCCTACCATGCGCATTTCCAGCTTTTTGAGTGCAAAAGAAGTATCGTTCACCCAAAAGTTACCGGTGAAGGCAAATTCCTGTTTCCGGCGAGGTTTAAACATTACGTTATAGCACCACTTATCATCCAGAAAGGTTGAATCGACAAGATAATACTTGTAATACAAAAGGCCGAAACTGGAGATGGGACTGACAAAATTTTTCTGAAAGATGTTGATGAAATTATCGTAAACCTTCACATCCTGTGCCAGGTTACCAACAAACTGCGACATGCTCGAATTATCGACTCCTGAAATCTGGGAAGCTTTAATAATCTCTTTTCTTTCCCTGGGTGACTTGCGGAAATAAAGATCCGAGAAAGTCTCCGAAATCATTACGGGCAGATACACTTTACCGTTTACCACACTGGTATCCATTTGTTCGAACACAAATTTGAATGGCTCCAGGATACGACGGTTACGGAATTTTTCACCCAGGTTGTTTACATCAAACTGCATTTTCGTATAAGCCTGGCATTGGAAATGTTGCACTTTGTCGGGGTCGTTACGGGGTTTATTGTCAATAATTTTCCGTAACAGTACCTCCGCAGGATTTTCTCCCGGGCGTATTACAACTCCCGAAAGTTCCATACTTGTCGGCTCCATTGAAATCTCAACCACCTGGAAACGGTTACGCGTAATGGGTATATATTGGGTAACAAAACCAACATACGATGCAACCAATGTATCCGTTGCTTTGCGCGATTCAATAGCAAATCGGCCATCGAATCCGGTGGTGGTTCCAATTTGTGTGTTTTTAAAATATACGCTTACAAAAGGCAGTGTATCCCCTGTTTTCGCTTCCCGTACCATTCCCATAACCTTAGTTGCTTCCTGAGCTATGGAATGCAACGGAATAACTGATGCCAGGAATAACATCAGCAGGAATATGAGAGGTACAAGTCTGGCAGCTACGGGATTATTCATAAAGTATCAGATAGTTCATTAGCTCGATAAGAACAAAAGCATCATACGAGCATGAGTCCTTATAGAGTGCGAAAATTTATTCTTACAAGAATAACAAATAAATAAATTCTAAGTTCCGGGAAAGATTAAATAACGGTTAAAAAACGTTAATTCAATACGGATTCCCCGGCTATCGGGACCGAAAAAGCTTTTTCAGGCATTTAAATCGTCCCAGAACTCCACGGCACGGCGCATATGAGGAATCACAATGGTGCCGCCAACCAGTGTTGCAATCCCCATTACTTCAAAAAGTTCTTCTTCCGAAACGTTATTTTCCTTGCATTTCAGCAGATGGTATTTGATACAATCGTCGCAACGCAACACCATTGAAGCAACCAGCCCCATGAGTTCCTTGGTCTTTACAGGTAAGGCGCCTTCGGTATATGCATTGGTATCAACATTAAAAATCCGTTTAATCACTTTGTTGTCGGCCGAAAGTATCCGGTCGTTCATTTTACTGCGATATTCGTTGTATTGATCTGTTATGTGACCCATTGTAAAAATCAATTTAAGGTTTTGAACTATTTTAAAGAAGCAGGTCTGCCTGTCAGCAAGCAATCCTTTTTCACCAATCAGAATTAAATAATACCCTCCTTGAGGATATCGTGCAAGTGAACGACGCCAAGGTATTTTTTATTATCCACAACGAGAAGCTGAGTGATATTGCGCGAACGCATAAGATCAAGCGCATCGCTTACCAATGCATCCGGAGGCACAGTTAGTGGGTTGGCCGAAAGTATATCAGTTGCTTTCAGGTTGGTAACATCAGTATTTCCCTGCAGCATACGCCGCAAATCGCCATCGGTAATAATTCCCAGCAGATCGGAGTTTTCGGTCACAGCAGTGCAGCCAAGTCTTTTAGAAGAAATTTCAAGAATTATTTCCCTTATTCCGGTACCGGGAGCAACTTCGGGCCTTTCATTATTGATATACAGATCGGCAACACGCAGATACAACCTTTTGCCCAGGGCACCACCTGGATGGTAACGTGCAAAATCGCCGGCAGTAAACCCCCGGCACTCCAGCAATGCAACAGCAAGGGCATCCCCCATAACCAGTTGCGCAGTTGTGCTTGACGTTGGTGCCAGGTTATTGGGGCAGGCTTCGCGGGCTACTGTTGTATCGAGCACTACATCAGCCTGTTTCGAAAGGTAAGAATCGATGTTACCAACCATAGCAACCAACTTGTTTCCCATCAGTTTCAGTAAAGGAACCAAAACTTTAATTTCGGGAGTATTGCCACTTTTCGAAAGGCAAATTATGATATCCTCCTGCCGGATCATACCCAAATCGCCATGTACAGCATCGGCAGCATGCATAAATACGGCCTGCGTTCCGGTAGAATTGAGCGTAGAAACAATTTTGGCTGCAATATTGGCACTTTTACCAATTCCGGTAACTACAACACGTCCATTCGATTGCAGTATAAGCTCAACGCATCTTACAAAATCGTTGTTAATGCTGGTTTTAAGACCTTCGATTGCTGCACTTTCATCGGATATTGTTTGCAGGGCGATCTGCCTTATTTCATCAGTAGTTTTCAATGCCGTTCAATTAAAAAGTAAACGGCAAAGATAGCAAGAATTGCCGGAATTGATTTTTACCGACCAGTGTTGCTTCCTTTGGCAGGATATTACTATGATGTGCTGAGTATTATTACCATTTGAAGAAAAATTTCAAATTAACATTGATTTTGTTCTTTTGTCTTG
>CAZOXJ010000108.1:0-14079 GCA_964583325.1 uncultured Lentimicrobiaceae bacterium | reverse complement strand
ACTGCGACCATCGTTGATGTGTATCGATGGACTGCGACCATCGTTGATGTGTATCAATGGACTGCGTCCATCGTTGATGTGTATCGATGGACTGCGTCCATCGTTGATGTATTACGCCCTTTCAGGACTTTTAGTTTAGCCCTGAAAGGGCGCGATCTCACAACGAATGGTGAAGTCCTTCGTTAATCATGACACTTAGTCCGTCAAGCCCTGAAAGGGCGTAATAAACTACTTCCCTGCCCTTCTCTCGAGTTCTTCTCTTTTTAAAGTAATCAGGTGGCCGATAGGTTTACCATCACGATAAGTTATAACACGTAATGTAATAGGACCTTCCGGAAGCTCAACCGGCTCAGCGTAGCGGGTTGTATACTTGTCGGGCATGGCATCATCAATGGAGTAATAAATATTGATGTTCGGAGCTTCGGATTCCATGGTTAATAATAACTTACCGTTGCGCCGCGACATGGATATAATTGGATCGTAGATGGCTTTTGAGTAATTTGTTTCAGCTACACCCGAACGATCGAATTGTTTCTCGACACGCTGAATAAAGTTGTCCCAGTTTTTAGATTCCTTTGGAGACCAATACACTTCTGATAATGCCCAGGCACGCGGATAGGTCATATAGAAAGCATAACGAAGGGTTGGAACCTGCTCTGTCCACAAATTACCTTGTCCACCTAAAATGTATTTAGCATCTACACCATCAGGTACCGGCTCAAAACTGTAGCATTTTTTTAAACGAAGGCTTGCATAAATTGGCGGATCCACGGTACGTTCGCCCTGGTTATAATCCAAATAAGCAAAAGTAGTTGGCGACATGACTACATCATGACCCATTTGAGCAGCTTCAATTCCACCCTTTATTCCGCGCCAACTCATTACAGTGGCTTCGGGAGCTATGCCACCTTCAAGAATTTCGTCCCAGCCGATCAGTTTTTTACCATTTTTTTTCAGGATAGCTTCTACCCTGTTCATGAAATAGCCCTGAAGATCTTCTACATGCCTGATCCCCAGTTCTTTCATAAGTTTCTGGCAACCTTCGTCTTCTTTCCAGTAGCCTTTGTAACATTCGTCACCACCTACGTGAATATATTGTCCGGGGAAAAGCACTGCTACTTCAGTAAATACTTTATCCATAAACACATACACATTTTCGTCGGAAGGATTAAGTGCATTCTCCACATTCATTTTAAAAGTTCCATTTCCATACCACTCCGAGAATTTGCTTCCCGGGCTCACCCTTGTACTTGTATCTTTTTTACAGCTCAGTTCGGGATATGCCGCAATAGCTGCCATACTGTGACCTGGAACATCAATTTCAGGCACTATAGTTATATTCAAGGTTTTGGCATACGCCACAATTTCTTTGATATCATCCTGAGTATAAAAGCCACCATCGGTTGCTGCTTCGCCTGGTTTTGGGAAATCGCGGTCACCAAAATGCCCTGCCCGCGGAACCCTCCACGCGCCAACTTCAGTAAGTTTTGGCAACGATTTTATTTCAATCCTCCAACCTTCATCATCCGTAAGATGCCAGTGAAATGTATTGAATTTAAACCTGGCCATTTCATCCAGGTAGAGTTTTACTTCTTCTTTGGTGAAGAAATGACGACTTACATCAAGCATTAATCCGCGCCAGGCAAAACGGGGAAAATCTTTTATACTAACGGCAGGAACCATCCATTTTAGCTTAACTACTTCCTTACTTTCAATTTCAACCGGCAAGAGCTGCAGCAATGTCTGCATGCCATAAAATAATCCAGCGGGCTGGTTTGCACTTATTATTATGCTTTTGGAAGTTGAAACGAGTGAATATCCTTCCTTACCCAATTGCGGATCAGGAACAGAGTTCAGGTTCAGCTGGATTGCGCCTTTATTTCCTTGCGTAGCCTTCAAATTAAATCCGGTTGCGACATTTAATTTTCTGGCCAGCATTTCGGCTATTTCGCGACTTTCCGGCTTATTAAATCCGATTGATGTTGATTTGGTAAGAGAAAAGGAACCTTTTTCAAGTTTCACTTCAACAGGCTGCGGGATGAGGTTCAATGCGCTGTTTTGCGCCTGAACTGCAGCAATGATCATTACCAGAAAAAAAAGCAGAAAATTTTTCATGATTATAACAGTAGTTTGATTATTAGCAGAGTATAAGTTTCTGATCCGTTAAATTACTTTTGCAAAAGCTTATCAAATCCTTTGGTAAAGAACGTTTTCATACTTCCGTCAGGAGCTGAATAAATTAAATAAGCCTCAATATCCGGATGATCTGCGAGAAATTCTTTCCCTTTCTCAACTCCCATCACCATAAGAGCTGTAGCGTAAGCATCGGATGTCATGCAATCAGCGGACAAGACGGAAACACTTAGCAGCGAATGCTTTACCGGATAACCATTTGAAGGATCAATGGTGTGAGAATAACGAATACCATCCTCTTCATAAAATTTGCGATAGCTTCCTGATGTGGAAATAGCCATGTCCTGAAGCGATACTATTGCCTGGATAGTTCGATCATCGTCTGCATTCTGAGTAGGCATTTCGATGGCTACATTCCATTTCTCACCTCCGGGTTTTGTACCGCGGCCAAGTACTTCGCCACCGATATCGATCAGATACGATTTAATCCCTTTCGAATCGAAGAAAGCCGCAACCACATCCACCGCATATCCCTGGGCAATAGCATTATAATCAATGTGCATACGAGAATCCTCTTTAAAGATTTTTCCGTTTTCGAGCCTCACTTTTTTATAGCCTACAAGTGGTAAAAGGCTATCAACTATATGTTGATCCATTTTCATCCGATTCGATAATCCAAATCCCCAGGCTTTTACAAGTGGTCCGACTGTTATATCAAAAGCCCCGTTCGTTTTTTCTGAAATTTCCATTGCCTTCCGGAAGATGATGGTAAACATTTCATCTGCAACAGCGGAGCTATCATTGTTATTAAACCGTGAAATTATAGAATTGGATTTATAGGTTGAAGCTGTTGAGTCGAAACGGTGAAGCAACGAATCAACTGACGATTGCAGGTTAATACTGTCAGCAGCATAATAAGTAATGGCATAATAGGTTCCCTGCGCTTCGCCACCAAACTTAACGAATACAGATTTTTCCTCCTCTTTGCAGGAAGCCAGTAAAATCATACAAATTATTGCAGAACAAAACGCTAACCGATACATATACACTTTTATGAAAATGTGAAAAGAAGTAATTCTGAAGGTGAAAACCAGATTTAGAAGGCGAAAATAATAAAAAAACCGGCTATAAAGCCGGTTTGGTATATTTAACCGCCGAAATCGTCGAGGGCAATATTTTCGGGTGGAACACCAAGCTGGTCGAGCATTTTTAATACTGCGGTATTCATCATTGGAGGGCCGCAAAGATAATATTCAATATCTTCAGGTTCAGGATGTTTACTCAGGTAGTTATCGAGAGCTACCTGGTGAATAAAACCGGTATAACCTGACCAGTTATCTTCTGGCATTGGCTCGCTTAGGGCAAGGTTGAATTTGAAGTTAGGATTTCGCTGTTCGATATCCCGCAATTCATCTTCATAAAATACTTCACGCAGCGATCGGGCACCATACCAGTAACTTGCTTTTCGATCGGTATGTTGAGTAAGGAACTGATCGAAAATCATTGAACGTAAAGGAGCCATACCTGCACCACCACCGATAAACATCATTTCGCGTTTGGTATTCTTGATATGGAATTCGCCATAAGGTCCGCTAACCATAACTTTGTCGCCTGGCTTGCGCGAGAAAATGTAAGATGAACAGATACCAGGATTTACATTCATGAATTGTCCTTTTGCACGATCCCATGGTGGGGTAGCAATACGGATATTCAATTTAACTATATTTCCTTCAGCAGGATGGTTAGCCATGGAATAAGCACGGTAAATAGGCTCAGGATTTTTCATTTTGAGATCCCACATTTTGAGTTTATCCCAATCTTCGCGATATTCCTGCTCAACTTCCATAGTACGGAAATCAACATCAATTTTGGGAACATCAATCTGGATATAACCTCCACTTGTAAAATCAAGCACTTCACCTTCAGGAAGTTTAACAACAAATTCCTTTATAAAAGTTGCTACATTATTATTTGAAACCACTTCGCATTCCCATTTCTTAATACCAAAAACCTCTTTAGGAATTTCGATAGTCATATTTTCGCGGACTTTCACCTGGCAACCCAGTCGCCAGTCGTCGAGGATTTGTTTGCGGGTAAAAAAACCAACTTCGGTAGGAAGAATTGATCCACCACCAACATGCACCTGGCATTTGCACATTCCGCAGGTACCACCACCACCACAAGCTGAAGGAAGGAATAATTTGGCATCAGAAAGTGTCGACAATAAGCTGGAACCGCCATTGGCAGCAAGTTCTCTTTCGTTGTTAATACTTATAGTAACAGGTCCCGAAGGGGCAAGTTTAGCTTTGGCAACAAGCAACATTACAACAAGTGCAATAGTTACCAGAAGGAATATAAAAGTTCCTACAATTAAAGGGCCTGATAAAGTGCCAAGGAATAATAAGGTAAGTGTTATCATAACAGGTACAATTCTTTAGATTTTAATTCCCATGAAACTCATGAAAGCAATTGCCATGAGCCCGGTTAGTATAAAAGATATGCCTAATCCACGCAAAGGTTTAGGGATGTTGGAATACGTAATTTTTTCGCGTATAGCTGCCAGTGTTGCGATTGCCAAAAACCAACCTAAACCAGATCCTACGGCATAAACTGTAACTTCGCTGATGGTAGTATACTCGCGTTCCTGAACGAAAAGAGCCACACCAAGAATTGCACAGTTAACAGCAATCAACGGAAGGAATATTCCCAATGCATTATAAAGCGATGGCGAGAATTTCTCCACAACCATTTCGACCAGCTGAACTATAGCAGCAATTACAGCAATAAAGATCATGAAACTCAGGTAACTAAGGTCAAGATCTGCCAGATCCTTGCTAAGCCATGCCAAAGCTCCTGGTTTTAGCAAATAATAATCAACAAGCCAGTTCACCGGAGCTGTAACCAGGAGTACAAAGGTAACGGCTATGCCAAGTCCGACTGATGTTTTTACAGTTTTGGATACTGCCAGGTACGAACACATCCCAAGGAAATATGCAAAAATCATATTATCTATGAAGATGCTACGTACAAAGAGGTTGAATAAATTGTCCATATTTTTTTCGGTAAACGGAGTTGTTAAATTTATTTGTTTCTGGTTTCTGGTTTCTGGTTTCCTGCTTCACGAATCACAAAAACCTTAAACCAAATAATTACTATTCCTGAAGTTCTTTTGTCTTGCTACGTTGCACCCAAATAATTATTCCAATAGTAATAAGTGCCATTGGAGGCAGAATCATCAGACCATTATCCACATAACCGAATTCATAAAATGCCTTCGGGATAACGGGGATTCCAATAAATTTTCCGGAGCCGAATAATTCACGGAAAAATGCAACTAAAACCAGAATCAATCCATAACCAAGACCGTTTCCAATTCCATCAACAAACGAAGGCCAGGGTTTATTCGCCATTGCATAAGCTTCGAGGCGTCCCATAAGTATACAGTTAGTAATGATGAGCCCCACAAAGACTGAAAGTTTTTTACTTACATCATAAACATAAGCTTTCAATAACTGATCCACTATAATTACCAATGCTGCTACAACTACCAATTGAACTATGATACGTATGCGCGAAGGAATTGTATTGCGTAATGCTGAAATTATCAGGTTAGAGAAGGCTGTAACAACAGTAACTGAAAGAGCCATAACAATAGCCGGTTTCATCTGTACTGTAACTGCCAGCGCTGAGCATATACCCAAAACCTGCACGGTAACAGGATTCTCAAGGTTTAAAGGATTCTTAAGCAACTTAAGAACTTTAGCCGAGAACATGGGTTCCTTTTCTTTTGCTATCTTCTGTTCGCTCATTTTATCATGTGTTTTTTAAAGTACGCTTCATAATTGGTCAGGTTATCGAGAAGCATTTTCTCAACACCTTTACTTGTAATGGTTCCACCCGAAATGGCATCAACTCCATGAATATCATCAGGTTTAGCTCCACCTTTAACAATAAGTATGGAAACAAGTTTTCCATCTTCAGCAAATATTTGTTTTCCAATAAAAGGTTGCTCGAACCAATCCTGATTAATTTCAGCACCTAATCCCGGTGTTTCACCCTTATGGTCGAAGGTGGTTCCAAAAACAGTATTAAAGTCTGATTTAAAGGACATATATCCCCAAACCGGCCCCCAAAGTCCTTTACCTCGCAGGGGAACTATATAAGCTGAATCTCCACCGTCAAGCACAGCGATGTAAACAGGGAGAATTTGCTGTTCAACAGGTTTTTTGAGTTCATTTGCTAATTCAATAACAAATATTTTACCGCCATCCTGTTCAACAACTTCACCTTTATTGTTTACACCAAATGCGATTTTAATGTATTTGTTATATACATCAATAACCTGTTTTTTAGGGATTTCGGTTGTAGAAATATTTACTGAAGAAAGAATATTCTGCATTTTCTCAATGCGGATATTATCTTCCTGGGCAGGTTTAAGTTTAACGGCCACTATGGTAAGGGAAACCGCTATCACCACCACCATAATGATGGAATAGATAAAAATATATTTATTACTATGTTGCATAACGGAGGTCAGGATTAAGATTTAACAAGTTTTGCTGCCCTTTTCAGTCTTTTCTTTATGTTGGCTTCAACCACGTAATAGTCAATCAGAGGAGCAAAAGCATTCATAAGAAGGATGGAGAGCATAACTCCTTCGGGGTATGCCGGATTAAAAACACGGATCATGATGGCAAACAAACCGGCAAGAAAACCATAAATCCATTTTCCACGGTTAGTTTGTGAAGCAGTAACCGGATCAGTTGCCATAAACACCATACCAAACAAAAAGCTTCCCATCATAACCTGTGTAAGTGGGCTTAGTGTCATATATGCGTTTGCTGCAAACGCATTGAATATTAATGTCATTGTAACACCTCCCAGCAAACCGGCTAGCATAATACGCCAGCTTCCGATGCCTGTAACAATCAGGATTAACGCTCCGATCAGTATGGCAAGTTTTGATGTTTCACCGATTGATCCCGGAATGAAACCAAAGAAAAGATCGTGAAAGGAAGGAATCTGATCAATTGCTCCCGAAGCTGCTTTCGACAAAGGGGTTGCACCCGAAAATCCATCGATTACACCTTCGCCTTTTGTAAGTCCACCGGTCCAGATGGTATCACCTGTAATCTGCGCAGGGTAAGCAAAAAATATAAAAGACCTGGCTAATAATGCAGGATTAAAAATATTCATTCCTGTACCGCCAAAAGCTTCTTTTCCTATTATAACAGAAAAAATGGTTGCAATAGCTACCATCCAAAGAGGTACATCAACCGGCATTACCAATGGAATCAGCATACCCGAAACCAGAAAGCCTTCGTTAACTTCGTGGCCACGGTATTGGGCAAAAATAAATTCCACTCCTAAACCTGCAATGTATGACACAGCTACAATTGGAATTACTTTTATTAATCCATAAAGGATTATCTGCCCAAAATCAGCTTGCTGACCAAGAGAAAGAAAATGCTGATAGCCGGTATTCCAGATACCGAATAACAATGCCGGTAACATGGCGATTATTACAACCGTCATGGTGCGTTTCATATCAATGGAATCGCGGATATGACTTCCCCTGAAGGTAGTTTTGTCGGGCACAAAAAGGAAAGTCTCAATTGCATCGAAAGTTGAGTGAAGTTTCTCAAACTTCCCGCCTTTCTTAAATTGCGGCTTTATCTTATCAAGATAATTGCGTAGTGCTTTCATTTATAAGTATTGTAGTTTCTAATTCTGTAGTGATGATATTATCAGGTTTCTTGTTTCTTGTTTCTTGTTCAAAGTTCAAGATTTCAAAGTTCAAGATTTCATTGTTAAATTGACTAATTGTCAGATTATCAGCTCATTTCCTTACGGATCAAATCGAGTCCTTTGCGGATGATATGCTGAATTTCCGATTTTGAAGTATCAATAAATTCGACTAAAGCAAAGTCTTCTTCATCTACCTCATATATTCCCAGATTTTCCATCAGTTCGATATTTTCGGCAAGGCAGGCTTTTATAAGTTGCATTGGATAAATATCCATCGGTAGCACGAGTTCGTATTTTCCTGTCATTACAAAAGCACGTTCGCCACCGTGGAAATTTGTATCCAAACGGTACTCACGATTTGGTGTCAGCCAGCTGAAAAACGATTTCGAAAAACTGAACTTACCAAAACCTGGAAGTGCCCAGCCAAAGAACTCATGATAATTTCCTTCGGGGATAACAGTGAACTGGTTTTGATAAAAGCCAAGGTAACCCTCCTGTTTTATGCGTGTTCCGGTAAGAACATTGCCACTGATTATGCGCAGGTTACCTTCGTTGAGATTGTCCTTTATGAGTGCACGTACTGAAGCTCCTTTACGTATTCTGAAATATTTTGGATTTTTAACTTCCGAGCCTGTCAGAGGAACCAGAATTGTTGAATCGTAAATTCCTTTTGAAAACAAACGGCCAATTATGATAACGTCCTGTGCATTTACCACCCAAACGATATCACCCTTATTTACAGGATTGGTGTTGTGAATCTGAATTCCAACATTACCGGCAGGATGAGGTCCTTCGAAATAAGTAATATCAGCGTTGCTGACTTTTGGAAATTCGCTTTTGCCACCCGGTAATCCAAGTTTAACCGGACTTCCTGCAAGTTTCGACAATACATCAATACCTACCTGAAAATCAGGAATGCTTTCGGCTACAATCATTGAATAATCAGGAGCCAGGGGTGATGAATCGAAACCTGAAACGTAAATACCTTTTGGTGCATCAGCGGGATTAGCAATGATAGTGAACGGGCGTTGCCTGATTACTGGCCATACACCGCTTTTCAATAATTTATCGATAATGTCCTGACGGTCCGATTTCGATGGATCTGCTTTCCCGAAATCTTCATATTCCGGTTTCGCATCCGCTTTAATCCTGATTTCTTCGAGAACACGTTTATCGCCCCGGCTGATTTCTTCAATTACACCACTTACCGGTGAGGTAAAAATGATGTTTTCGCGGTATTTATCAACAAAAAGTGGGGTTCCGGCTTTAACCGTATCTCCTTCTTTCACAAACAAACGAGGAAAAACGCCTAAAAAATCAGTTGGTTTTATCGCATAATGTCCAGCCTCTATAGCGGAAATATCTTTCTTGGCCGCACCTATCAAATTGATATTGAGGCCTTTTTTAATTCTTATGGTGTTGGCCATAATCTAAAGTATAAACTTAATTTTAGGTAGAGTAACAAAACAGCAAATATAGATAAAATTAGATGTATTTTATTCTCATATATCTTTTTTTTCAACACTCTTTTCTGAAAACGCCGCAGATGCGTTTACGTCCAAATTATGAAAATAATATTCCGGCATAATTTCTGTTATATAATTTACATTTGCACATCACAAAACTTATACCTGAATAATGAGTCACGGAAATTTTATAAAAGCACTTTTTTTATGCCTGATGATATTTTTATCGCAGAAATCATACAGTGCTAACATTATTTCACAGCCCGATACTTCCGATTTCTATTCGGCAAACTACCTTCGAAACGATAATTATGTGTATCAAAATTATATTCAGGCCGTTGAGTTTTTGCGGGTTGGGTTTGAGCTTTCCGACCCTGTAATCACATTAAATACTGAAGAGAAATTTTACACTGCTTTCGATGATCTTCAAGGCAGTTACAGGCAATACTATTACCAGGTTCAACATTTTTCGGCCAATTGGGAGAAATCCGACATCTGGCTGAACGAATACCTCGAAGGCCTTGAGGAAGGCCAGGTAGAAAAATTTGAATCTTCTTTTAACACCCGAACCATTTATACTCATTATGAGTTTGTATTCCCGAATGACAGGTTTATATTAAAAAAATCGGGCAATTATATTTTGCGGGTTTTCTGGCGCGACAATAACGGAAATGAAATAAACGCTTTTACCCGTCGCTTTATGATTGTTGATCCCAAAGTGACCGTATCGGCAAAAATCGGACGGGCTGGAACTTCAGAAGATTACGAAACCAAGCAGGAAGTGGATTTTGAGATCAGCACAACAGGTTTCAGGATTGACGCACCTTACCAGGATATAAAAGTTGTGATTTTGCAGAACTGGCGCTGGGACAATGCCCTCGATAATTTAAAACCGTATATGGTTCGTAACGATCTGCTGGATTATAATTACGACAATGGAACCAATCTTTTTGATGGTTTGAATGAATTCAGACGATTTGATATTACGAGTACGAAATTTCTTTCGGACAAAGTGCGGGATATTACGTATAACGATACGATGTTTTTCGCAAAACTCTGGGACAGTGAGAGAAGGACTTTTAAAGAATATATTATTGAAGACGACATTAATGGGCGATTCCTTCTGAAAACGAATGACGAACCCTCAGTTTCGAATTACGGTGAATATGTGGTTGTGAATTTTTTCCTTCCGTATGAAGCTCCTATAGTTGAAGGGAATTTATATGTAGCCGGAGGTTTTAACTGCTGGCAATATACACCGGATAATAAAATGCAGTACAACTATCGCCGCAAAGGATACGAAGCCAGCATTATGTTCAAACAAGGTTATTACAATTACTTATATGTATTGCTGCCCAATCAATCGAAAACAGGTGATGCTTCGTGGGTCGAAGGAAACCATTCGGTGACACGCAATACATATACCATATTGGTGTATTACCGGTCGAGGGGCGAAATTTATGATGAACTTATAGGTACGGGAAGTTTTGACAGTAAACTGTAACCATCCATTAAAGAAAAAAACGAAATCAGAGCAAGGCAATTTTTGTTTTATAAATGACTTTATGCCTGTCGCGAATCATCAACAGATAAATCCCATCAGCTAAACCATTCAGATTAAGAACTGTTCCGGATCCTTTTGGGATAAAGTGTGACTTAATCAATTTCCCGTTTGAATCGTAAATAGCTATTTCGCCTTCCTTTTCCGCTGACGTTATCGTAAGATTCCGTTGTGAAAGAATACAGGAAATTTCATGATTATTAGCAGGAGCATAATTTATATCCAACTCCATTTCGACACTCTTCATTATTTCCATCACCCAATAACCATACATAATACCACTCGGGTGAAGCCCGTCGGAAGCAACCAGTTCGGGCTGAATTAATCCGTTTCTCGAAATCGGGGTTATGTTTACGTATTTAACTTTATAACTTTCTGTAATCTGTTTGTTTACAGCATTAAACGCATCAATCTGAGCACTTATTGATGAATTTCCGTTTCCGTAAGGCGTAAATGCATAGTCAGGAATTGAGAGCACAAAAACATGCTGCGGATTATTACCGGCGAGGTATATAGCCTGTTGCATCAATTCCTCAAACTGAGTGGCATAGTTTTGCAGATCACCACCCAAAAACTGGTTGTTTACTCCAATAAGCAGCGATACAAGATTATAACCGGAAGGTTGTTGCTGGTTGATTGCGTTTTTGAGGTTTGCTGTTGTCCAGCCTGTTTGAGCAATAATATTTACTTCCTCAACGCTGTAACCCTGGTTGGTTAACTCGGCTGCAAACTGATTAGGCCAACGTTCAGAAACACCAACACTTTGACCAATTGTATAGGAATCGCCAAGTGCGAGGAAGCGCACAGTATCCTGTATTTTTATTTTCTGGGAAAATCCGTTTGTTATAAATACTAAAAGTAAAACGACCAGTAAACTGAATTTCATGCTTTTAGAAGTTGATTTCTATTTGAACAACAGAAATTTGCTTTTGTTTTGGGTGGAAGTTGCTAATCAGCAAATAGTATAACTTCGAATAACCAAAAACGGCATACATATAAAAGCCAGCTTAAAATTGAACGGTTTGAGACATATCCTCTGTTGGAGTGTCTTTACCTGCTGAACCTCAGAAATGTTCCCAGCGGAAGTTTTTTACCAAACCTGTCGGGCAGGTACAATTCGCCTGCTTCGTTGTTATCGCCACGGTTGAAATAGCTGTTAATTAAATTATTTGCAACCAGGGCCGAAAACCCAATTGAATACATATTTAAAATAAGGAAACTCTTTTCGGGCAGCAGTAACTTACTGCAAAGCTGTATCATTTCATTGAGGTTATCGTCGAGAATCCACTTTTCGCCATCAGCACCACGGCCGTATGCAGGCGGATCGAGTATTATACCCGAGTAAGTATTGCCCCGGCGAACTTCGCGCTGCACAAATTTGAGTGCATCTTCCACCACCCAGCGGATATCCGTAAGCCCGCTGTTTTCCATATTTTCGCGTGCCCAGGTGATAACAGGTTTAACGGAATCGACATGCACTACTTCGGCACCGGCCGCGCGCGCAGCCAGGGAAGCTGCTCCGGTGTATGCAAACAGGTTCAGAACTTTTGGATTCGAAGTTTTGGAAGCAACAATGTTATCATAAATATAATCCCAATTAGGGGCCTGCTCCGGAAAAACACCGATATGCCGGAAGGAAGTAAGTCCAAGTCTCACGTTGAAATTCATCTGCCGGTAAGTGTAATTAATCCGCCACTGCTCAGGCATCCCCTTTTTTAATATCCACCGACCTTTTTCGGTATCATTTTTATCAAGTTTAAAAGCTGCCAACGCCATTTTATCCCATTCTGCTTCGGACATCGAACGGTTCCAGATGGCTTGTGGTTCGGGCCGTATAATTACATATGAGCCAAAACGTTCGAGCTTTTCGAAACCGCCGGAGTCGATAAGCTCATAATCAGCAAAATGTGTTGGAGTCAGAAGTTGCATTGTGGTGTAGTAGAATGATTAAAAGGGACTAATAAATGCAGGTCTCAGTTTGCAATTAATTTAATGCCATTTATAGGCAGTAAATTAGAGTTATTTATGTATTCCGGTTTTCAGGACTCAGGCTGAATTTTTCAGGAAACCGGGGATTAATATCTCTATAAAATTCTTCGATTTCTTTCAGATCAGCATCAAAGTCGCCACCGGGAATGAGAATACGACCAATCCCTCCAACTTTCTTTTTATAATCGAGAAATCCAAAAGCAATTGGGACACCGGCATTTTCAGCGATGTAGTAAAATCCGCGTTTCCAATTCCGGCTCAAACTCCGGGTACCTTCGGGAGTAATGGTAATATAAAGACTATCAGCTTTTTTAAACATTTCGCCTACCTGAATCACAATGTTAGTGCTTGCTTTGCGATCGACAGGTATAGCACCAACTGCTCTGAGGAAATTGCCAAGCGGAAAAACGAAGGCTTCCTTTTTAATAAGGTACTTCGAATTTATGCCTATTGTCATGTATCCCAGGAATCCTAATAGAAAATCCCAGTTACTGGTATGTGGTGCCATCATTACCACGCATTTTTTAACATCAGGCGGAAGGTTGTTAACCACTTTCCAACCAATAAGTTTCATGATAAATCTGGCAATACTTTTCTTCATTTTAGTTCGATTGTGGTAAAAATTAAATGCAAAGTAACATTAAATATATTTTATCCAGAACTCAGGCTCGAAATTGCCGCTAATATAATTCTCCGGCGACAAGCAGGTTTCAGTTGAAAAAGCAATCCCACAACCTACCATTCTGTCAATTTCGCTTTCAGGAATATTTTGCATTTGTCCGGCGCTGAAACCTGTTGTTGACAGTCCGTAAATAAATCCTGCATTAAAATTATCGCCGGCCCCTATTGTCGAAACCGGAGTAATGCCAGGAATGGAATATGTTTTATGAAAACCAGGCATAAAAACATGCAATGGTCTGTCGCCATTAGTCATTATCAGAATTTTGCAATACCGGCTGATTTTTTCGTAAACTGCTATTGGATCGTCAATTCCGAATAAATTCCTAAAATCTTCGTCAGAGCCTTTTACAACAGTTGCAACTGAAATATTATTAAGGTATGAAGGCAATAATTCATTAAAATCAGCAGCATGTGACTTCCTGATATTAAGGTCGTAATAGATCAGTGACTTTGCTTGCACGGCATTTTTCAGAACACTTAGAATAAAACTCCTGCGATCAG
>CAZOXJ010000107.1:0-14156 GCA_964583325.1 uncultured Lentimicrobiaceae bacterium | reverse complement strand
TTAGTGGAAGCGCTTTGTAATCCTGCCATGACACCTCACCCCCATCCCCTCTCCTCAAGGAGTGCCTGCACCCCGAAAGATTTTCATAAACCAAGTCAGCATGCAACAACTGCCGGAGAGGAATATGCTTTTTCCGCTCATAATGCCAGGTCGAGCAATAATAATCATCTTCATGCCTGGTAGTCAAACCGGAAACAAGCGGATTGGTATGGTCGAAAACAAGTAAATTCATGGTGCACGCATCAAAAAAATAAGACGCGCGCAAACAAGAGAAATAATACTGAATATTATACCCGGCTGGTAAAAAGAATTGAATTCCGGAAAGAAACCCGATTATTGAGTAATTATTGATTAATCAATAGTCAGTTAATGAGTCCCAACAGACTCATTATCTATAAAATATAAGTTCAGGTCTTTGCGTCCTGATATATTGATAATCTTCGACTTATTGCTTTGCGACTTCGCGGTAAATAAAAATCTAAGTGAGTGTTGTGATTTATGGAAAGTGTGTTAAAATATGGGACATTGCATTATATTTGCTTTTCATGGAAAACAAAGCAAACATGCAAATAACAAAATCCAAAAAGAGGTGGGGCATCATTTTATTGTTGCTTGCAATAACTATCAGCCTGGCCTTTTATCCACTATCGCCCCAGTATCCCATTCAATATTATGAAAGGGAAAGCGGGCAACTGAAAACCGAAAAGGTGGCCGGAGAGAAGTGGTTGGTATGGTTGTATTACAATCCAGTTGGTGAAGCAACCCTGTGGGCGTTGGCGAAAAGAAAGCTGGTTTCAGCTATCTATGGTACGATGATGGATCGCCCTTCCTCGGCGAAAAAGATACATCCCTTTATTGAAGATTTTGATATTGATATGAACGCTGCCCGGGAACAGGAGTTCAACAGTTTCAACGATTTTTTTACCCGCAAACTAAAGGACGATGCACGACCGGTTGATACCAACTCTAAAAGTGTTGTATCTCCTGCAGATGGGAAAATTCTGGCTTATGCCGATATAAGCAATACCGATTTTATAATAAAAGGATATCGCTTTGATGTATCCACCTTTTTGAATAATCCTGATCTTGCACAAAAGTACCGTGATGGTGCCCTGCTTATCATCAGGCTGGCTCCGATGGATTATCATCGTTTTCATTTTCCTGTCAGTGGAAATGTATCTCCAAATACAAAGATTGATGGTGACTATTATTCAGTCAACCCATTCGCTTTGCGCAAAAAGGCTGAAATATTCTGCCTGAACAAAC
The DNA here is from genome assembly GCA_964583325.1 of uncultured Lentimicrobiaceae bacterium. Taxonomy (GTDB): domain Bacteria; phylum Bacteroidota; class Bacteroidia; order Bacteroidales; family UBA4417; genus UBA4417. The sequence continues at coordinate 12,890 of CAZOXJ010000107.1, read as the reverse complement.
GGGAATATACAATCCTTTCAAATCCTTTGTTTGGGGATGTTGTTGTGGCCGAAGTTGGTGCCACCATGGTAGGAAGCATCATACAAACATTTAAGGGAAGTTCTGTAAATAAAGGCGACGAGAAAGGCTACTTTAAATTTGGAGGCTCAACGGTAGTTCTCCTGTTTACAAAAAGTAAAATCCACATTGATAAGGATTTATTGATCAATACAGCAAAGGGCTACGAAACCACTGTTAAAATGGGAGAAAGAATCGGAGAGGAAAAATAAAAGAGTTATTTCCTTACTTTGTACCCTGAAGTTCAGCCCTGCTGGCTCATTTGAAACTAGCAAAGACTTGCCTGATGTTTACCCTTGTTCGCGCGAGTCATTTTTTCTGCCGCGTTTGCCCACAAACCAATAAAGAGTTGATTAATTGCTGGTTTTCAAATTAGTTTATATCTGCTCTACTATTCCTCATAATTCTTGGTTGAAAAATGACAGTCATCCTTATGCCTATCCGCCAAACCGGCTACAGGCTGATTGTTATGGTTGAAAACAAGTAAATTAATGGTGCACGCGTCAGAAAGTAAGACCACGATGGATCATCTTCAATATCTGATCATAATGGTTTGAATCCGGAAATAATCGATTGTTTTTAAAACAACCTCTCCGCCAATTCTTCTTTCGAAACCCCTATATGCTGTGCCACCTCAGTAAGTATGGCATTCAGGGTTCCGATTCGTAATGGATCGTGATTGGGGATGGTTAAATGATGTTGGCCATTTTGCTGAGTGGTAAGGCGAATATGGCTTCCGGTTTGCCGGGTGGGTTGGTACCCGTAATTTTGGAGGGCTTTAATAAATTGCTGAGCATCAATATTACGCGGAAGTTTCATAAGGCAAATGTTTCCTCACGGGTAACATGCAAATGAATTAATTCCGGCATTTCCGCATCATCAAAATGACAGCGGACTGCATCGCTGATCATTGGTTTTAACTCTTCGACAGTGTCAGCTTGCGTTATAATTGAATGATTTACAGCTCGTGCAAAATAACCGCCGTCCTGCGATTCTTCGACTAAAAAAACGATCTCTTTCATAACGACTGGATTTAAAGCAAAAGTACTAAAAACATAAATAGAAAATGTACTCCGCCGAAGACCTGATAATGCTTTGCGGAATTCAATATATGGCCTTTTGTGAAAATCAATGGGCAGCGATACATATTGAACAGAAGTGGGCTGAAAACATTAAAAATATCGAGGTATAGCTTACGTGAAAATGAGGATAATCTATTAGAAAGTGATAAACGTGACAAGGTAGTTGCTTGCCGTGCTTTCCCCACTGGCGCTTTAGTACCTTAGCGAAGCCTTGCCTTGTTCGCGCGAGTCTTGTTTTCTGCCGAGTGCGGGTACAATCCAAATCTCTACAATCCAAATCGCCCTGCTTCCCACTCGTCATTTTCACTTCCGCTTGCACCTGCAATCCGATTCAATGGCCGGTTAATTGTGGGTTTTCAACAATAATTTACATCGGCGCATCTATTCCTTATAATTCTAGGTTGAAAAATGACAGTCATCTTTTTGCCTATCAGCCAAACCGGAAACAAGCGGATTGGTATGGTTGAAAACAAGTAAATTTATGGTGCACGCGTCAGAAAATAAGGCGCAGGCCAACGTGGTGCAATATTCCTCTCTATTGGCTATGCATTGGTACCTGATTGACAGGCAGGATTATCAACCCAAAACAATCTTTTTTTTAGTACTTTTGTTATTCTTACGGAGACAGATTTCCCACTTGACTCTGAAAGAATTGCAAATATAATTATACAATGGAAATACATTTTCAGGCTACATGATTTGATTGTCAGCCCTTTAATAACAATGTTAAAAGAAACAAACTATGGAACCTTCAGGATCATTGGATTTTTTGGTTAAACTTGCCAGTTTCGGAACAGCTGGCGTTTGCATACTGGCAATATTTTTTATCGGAAGTGCTATTATTAAACTTCCTAATGATTCACCTTCATGGAAACCTCAGCTTATGAAACGGTTTATCAGCGCATGCATTATTATTGCCGGTATTACCGCTTTTTCGGGCGGTTTAAACGCCTATTTTAACCGTGGTAAAATTGTAGATGCGGACCTTAAAACTGAAACATCGTTGGGCGAAACACAGAAAGTAGCTAACGAATATGAAAATCTGCGTGTTCAGTACGCTGATCTTTCGATGAAAGTTACTTCGCTTATTGAACAGATGGAACGGGCCAGGAACTCTGATTCTCCGCCGGTTAATGAAGCTCAAACCAATTTGATTATGGAAGAAATCAAAGCTTCGGAACCCAAACCACTTGATCGCATTCTTGACTCAAAGAGTCTTTATATGATCGAAAGCAAACAAAGACCTGTTAACCCCGATAAACTAAAGATCAACAGGTAAGCTGCCAACTATCGTTTCCCGATTTCGTTATGGAATAGGAACAACAGTTGGTAGTCGTTAAAAATTTACTGCCAGTGTTAATACATATTTTAAACAAGAGAGAATTATGCGAAAACTTCTGCTGATTTTTACGCTTTTAGCCTTAATTGCGTCATGCTCAAAGGATAAGGATACCTCGGAACAATTGCCGGCATGGCTTCAGGAACGGATTGCTGCTGATGAAAAGGAAATTGCTTCCAATCCACAATCGGGATTAGACCTGGGGGCCTGGATACAATATACGTATCAGGATTCAACGTTTTATGAATATCATAACCTTCTTATGTCGTCGTTGCCAAAAGTGTATCATTCCGATGGCACAGAAGTTAATTTTACCTCGGTTGAATATACCGCTTATCAGCAAGGGAAGTGCTGCAAAAAATTTGTTTGGAAAGGGAAATCCTATTTTGAAGATTAGGATAGAAGATATTACAGACTGATCCCTAAACTTATCCAGCCTTTTTTACCTGCAGGATTGTAAGCGAGTTTCAAATTAGCTTCGATAGAAAAGGTATTTGTAAGCGGGAATTTACGGGCGAAGGCCACACCCGTATTTACAAAAGAAGCTGAGGGCGCATAATAACTTTCAAAAGGAGTGAAGCCTGCAAAAACCTGCATATCGACGGTATAAATAGTAGTGTTGTACGAAGGTTCAATATAGGTGGAATAATAGTTTTGGCCGTTGTCTGGATTCAGATCGTCACCATAAATCATTGTGGCAGCAAGCAGGGCGAAAGGATGTTTCTCAGGCTGCGAATATTCAATATTCAGATCAAAGGTATGCCTGGTTTTCCCTTCTTCAATTTCGAAAAACTCATTATCACTCAGTGGTTTAACAGGACAAAAATAATCGTATAATGTAATTTTAAAACTTTCGGTGGCATAAGAAGTATAAAGATCAAATTCGTAATAACTTCCGTCAATACTTGCCGCGGCCCAGGCTCCGGTCGAAAAGCCTGAATAGCTGTATTCAAGCGCTGGCTGAATGCTTACCTGATTTCCATTTACAAAGCCGCGCCAAAGATGCCTGGAATACATATCGAGCGAAAAATCAATTTTATGTCCTTCAACACTTTTTTCGGCATAGCTCCTCAGGTCCGATAGAACCAAAATTGTAAGTACAAGTAATCCAAGTCTTTTCATATCAATTAATTACCATCTGCCTGAAAACGGGTGCAAAAGTAGTATTTTTCTTTGACATGAGTAATTTTTACGCATCCTGATTTTGAACAAGTCGCTGCAATGTATTTAAAAGAAAAAAGAGATGGCTTAATACAACTCTTTGAAAGCATTACCAAAATTCTCAATAATATCACTGGCTGCAAGTGCTTCGAAACCCATATGTTGAGCTGCAATATCACCTGCTCTGCCATGAAGGTACACTCCCAGGAGGCATGCTTCGGTTGCATTGTATCCCTGCGCTAAAAGACCGGCAATAAGTCCGGAAAGTACATCGCCACTGCCACCGGTTGCCATTCCCGGGTTACCGGTAGGATTGAAATAGCAATTTCCCAATGGCGAACAAACAACAGTATTGGCTCCTTTTAGTACGATATTAAGACTATATTTTATACTCATCTCCCGGAGTAGTTCGAGGCGATCGAAACTATTGGAAGTTTTTCCTGCAAGCCTGGCAAACTCACCGGGATGCGGTGTTAGCACACTGCCTTTTGGTAAAAATGCCAGCCAGGTTCGGTTATCTGCCAGAATATTAAGTGCATCGGCATCGAGAAGCAACGGCACCATCGCTTCCTGAATAAGGTGTTTCAGCATGTTAGCTGTTTCCTTGCCGGTACCCATACCCGGTCCGGCTGCAATGGCTGAAAAAGCATCGAGTCCGGGCAATTGAGTGCAATAGTTATTGTCAGCATCCACCGATACCATAACCTCAGGCGCCGCGGTTTGTATTACCGGGTAACCGCATTCCGGCACATGGGCTGTAACCAGTCCGGAGCCCGAACGCATACATGCACGGCTCATTATTACCGAAGCCCCGATTTTACCTTTACTGCCGCCAATCAGCAGCGCATGCCCGAAAGTTCCTTTATGCGAAAACCTGGCGCGTGGTTTCAGTATTGCTTTAATATCACTAAATTCAGTGAAATGATTTTTACATGGTTCACTTTGGATAAAATCGGGGTGGAGCCCAATAGGTAGTATATGCCAGTCGCCGGTTATAAATTCATTTTCGGGAAACAGAAAAGCCAGTTTAGGAAATTGGAAACTGAGCGTGTAATCGGCTTTAATGCAGGTATCCCTGTTTACATCCACCGGTTTATCCGCATAAAGTCCTGTCGGAATATCAATGGCAATGGTAACGGAATTGCTTTTGTTAATCATTATTACCAGCTCTTTGTATTTTTCTTCCAGTGGTTTCGACAAGCCCGAACCAAACAGCGCATCAATAAGTATAGTATTGTTATCCGAACTGATCGTATCAACAGAATCGAAGGGAAACAGCTGAACTCCGCTGCTAACTGCTTTTTGAAGGTTAGCAGTAAAATCCTCTGATTTTGTGCTTGTATCATCCGGGATAAATGCTTTAATATTAATATGTTGCTCATGCAACAGGCGGGCTATTACCAAACCATCGCCTCCGTTATTGCCTGGACCGCAAAAAATAAGCACAATATGGTTTTTGAGATCCTGGTAATTATTAAGCCATTCAACGCAGGCGCTTGCGGCACGTTCCATTAAATCCGTTGAGCTAACAGGCTCGTTAAGAATGGTATAGCGGTCAGCTTTTCTGACTTGTTCCGATGAAAATATTTTTAACATAAGCGTTCAGATTCTTTTCAAAGTTACGAAAGAGGGAGTTCTCTTTGCAAGATTGTTTTGCATGATTGTAATCAGCTGAGTTCTTTCAATCATGTTTTTATCCCGAATTACGTTATTGCGTAATCTGGGTTAAATGTTTTCGCTGCAGATATCTGAAAAAATTATAAGTCACATCAGCAAAAAAGGCCTTTACAAAAGGCCAAATTCAGCAAAATAACGAATTGGTGCTGAGATGATTACGACAATGAGAACGTCGCAAAAATTAAGTTTATAATCTGACATTCGGGATCATGATGCGTCAAACCTGAATGTTGGTTTTAAAACGAAACATGATGATCCATCAGCAAATCAGATATTCTTATTCAACCAGGCCATGTTCAATTCCGTAGTGTATCAGGTCGGAATTGGTTTTCAGGTTCATTTTCTGAAGTATGCGCATACGGTATGTGCTAACAGTACTTTCGCTTAACGAAAGGGTTGATGCAATTTCAACAACAGGTTTGCCAATAGCAAGCATACAAAGAACTTCGAATTCGCGGTCCGAAAGCAGTTCGTGAGGTACTTTTTCGGAAGGATTCTGAAGTTCTTCCGCGATCATATCAGCCAAAGCAGGTGTAATGTATTTGCGACCTGAGTAAATTGTGCGCACTGCTGACACAATTTCTTCTGGTGCCATTTCTTTGGTAAGGTATCCGGAAGCGCCTGCTTTGATTGAACGCATAGCAAAACGTTCTTCGGGGTACATACTGAGCATAAGTATTTTTACAAGTGGCTGAACCTGTTTAAGGTCTTTTATCAGATCGAGTCCGCTTTTGCCCGGCATCGAAATATCTAAAACCACGACATCTATTTCGTTGTCAAGCATCAGTCTGATTACCTCAGTACCGTCTTTTGCCATGCCTGCTACAATCATATCATTTTCGGCTCCGATAATACGGCTTAGGCCTTCGCGTACGATGGCATGATCATCAACAATGAGTATTTTGATCATAATATCTGGTTTGTTAGTTTATTAGATTCTTTTTTTATACTACTCAGTTTCTATTCCCGGGACTTCAATTGTAATGGTAGTGCCTCTCCCTGGTGCGCCTTTTATATTCATCTGTCCACCCATAAGTTTAGCCCTTTCGCGGATACCCATAATGCCAAATGAATTTTTATTGGCCATATCTGTTTCTTTAATTCCTATACCATCGTCCTTTACCCTGAGAGTGAGAAAATCATTTTCCTTTTTCAGGAAAACAACCACTTTAGAGGCTCCTGAGTGCTTTGCAACATTGGCTAAAATTTCCTGAAAGATACGAAATAGTTCAGTTGTTTGTTTTTTATCTATTTCGAACTTTTTAGGAAATACGGTAAACCGGATTGAGATGCTGGTTCGTTTACCAAATTCGCCGCCATACCATTGTAATGCTTCAGCAAGTCCAACCTCATCAAGGATTTCGGGACGAAGGTCAGTAATAATCTTGCGTACCATGCGGATGGTTCCATCGATAATATTTGTCATCGAAGCCAATATTTCATGCATGTTTGCATAGCTTTCGCTTCTTTCGTCTCCCGGCAGGCTCCGTTTTATATGTATCAGGCCCATTTTTACTCCTGTAAGGGCGGAGCCTAATTCATCATGGATTTCGCGTGAGAGTGCGGTGCGTTCTTCTTCACGCACGGTAACAATCCGGGAGGTGAGGGCATGGAGTTGTTCATTTGCCTGTTCGAGTTTTACTTCCGACTTTTTACGTTCGCCTATTTCTTCGAGTAGCTTACTGTTTGTTATTTCAAGCTCATTCATTACTTCAACGGTATCGCCCATCATACTTAATGTGGCTATACGTGCTTTAACGAGCTCTTCGTTGGCATGAGCAAGATTGGCTGTTCTTTCGGCCACCCTTTTTTCGAGTGTATTATGGGCATCGCGAAGTTCATCTTCAATCTTTTTATAAGGTGATACATCAATTGCGATTACACCAATATCGCCGGATTCGCCGCTTTCCGACAATGGACTTAACGACACCCGTAATTGCACAGGTGGCAAATGCCCCTCCGGTTGAAAAGCAATATTCTCACTTTTTCCGGTTTTCCTGAAGTTGTTCAGTAAGCTTTTAAATTTGATGTGCCATTCCGGCAAAATAAAAAATAATACATCCGAACCTGTTACCAGGTCGCTGACTGTATTCATCAGTTTGGTAAAGTGGGTATTGCAACTTATGATTTTGCCTTGTGCTGAAATAATAAGTGCTGCTTCATTTAGTTTTGCGAAAAATAAACATGCTGAATTTTCGCTCAGGGAAGAAGATATATATTTTCCCTGAATCGCACCTCTTGCTTCAAGCGTATCTTCATGCATATTCCGCATTGCATTTATCGTGGCCTGTGATTCGGCGAGGCGAAAACGCAATTCTTCATTTTCCTGCTGAAGTTGTTCAGTATTTTGAGCCTTATTATTCTTATTCATGAATGTACACTTTACGGACTAAAGGGCCGGCTTGGAAAATGGATACCGGTTCTGTAGATTTAGTTTCCTGGTTTGCAATTAGTTATTGTAGTGTAAAGTATTTCTGCAGAAGTGGGTAATAATGATATTGTTAACTGTTTGATGCTTAAAGAACACGGATTAATTTTACTTAGCTGTTTCGTTTCCTTTTTCGGTATCGGCATTTTTCCTATCTTTTTCACTATGGAAGGGTGGTACAGGTTTGTCTCCTGAAATACTGAAATCCTGTTTCAGAAAATCGAGGTTGTACGGAGCCGCTATTCCTAATTGAGTAGCCAGCCGGTTGCAATGTTGCTTGAGCTCAATCATGCGCATTTCCCTCCCTATTGCAAGGCGGTTAAAGCGGGTCAGCTCTTCGTTCGAAGCAGCCAGTTCCTTAACTTTGAGCCTGATTTGTTCCTCCGAATGTTTGCGGCTTGTTATATCGTGTCCAATTCCTACAAGTCCTGTAACTGTGCCATGCTCATCGGTTAAAGGAACTTTTGTGGTCAGCAGCCATCTTTGTTGTCCATCACCATCAACAAAATCTTCTTCCCTGTTTAGAACCGGCTTTCCTGTTTTTACTATTTCAAGGTCATCGTTATATCCGCGCTGGCCGGTTTCATCAGGAAAAATTTCCAGGTCGGTTTTTCCTATAACATCAGCTTCAGATAAAACGCCGATCACACCGAGGTCGGCAGGATTGGCAATAATTTTACGCCCTTCGGCATCTTTTACATATATGGTATCAGGAATATGGTCGATAAGTGTACGCAGAAGCAGACGTTCCTGTCTGATAGTTTCCTCGGACTTAATACGATCAGTAATATCGGTAAAAATAGTAGCAAATCCATCTTTATCCCATGGCGAAACAGATATCCTGAAATGTTTATTCATAGGTGAGTAAAACGTTTCAAAGGTATAAGGTAACCCGGTTGTCACAACCTCATGGTATTCAAATAAATAAGGCGGAAATCCCACGCCATAAATCTCTGTGGCCAGTTTTCCTAAAACATCATCTTTCCTGATATTGAGTATATTTTCGTACTGATGGTTCACGCTTATAATCCGATAGTCAACCGCTTTACCAGCATAATCAAAAACAAGTTTTTGCAGGCACACTCCTTCCCCCATATTCGAATACAGGTTTCGGAAACGCTCTTCGCTGTCGCGCAGGGCTTTTTCAGCATTTTTCTGTTCTGTAATATCTGTATCTACCCCGCGGTATCCCAGCAGGTTACTTTCGGTGTCGAGCACTGGCATGCCAGTAGTGGAAAGTATAACAATATGCCCGTCCTTATGAATATTTGGGTTTTCGAAGTTTTTAAAACCTATTTTCTCCTTAAAACTTTGAAGGGCCATTATTTTCATCTCTTCGGCCACATCGGCGGCAAAAAAGTCGTAGAAATGTTTTTTGCCAACAATTTCTTCGGCAGAATAACCTAATATACCTTCGCTAATCTTATTAACATACGTATAAAGTCCGTTTGAATCTACTTCCCAGATAAATTCACCTGCAAGCTCGGCAATTTGTTTAAAACGCTCCTCGCTGATACGAAGGGCAGCTTCAGCTTCAATACGTAAGCGAATGGTTTCCTGCTTTAAGAGGGCTGCTTTTATTGCCGGTACCAGGCGGATGATATTTTGTTTTATCACGTAATCATCGGCACCGGCTTTCATGCATTCAACAGCAACTTCTTCGTTTATTGACCCGGTTACGAGGATGAAAGGAATAAGTGGAGCGAGTTCCTGTCTTAAAAGCAGTGCTCTCATGCCATCGAAACGTGGCATGGAATAATCGCAAAGAATGATATCGGGAGCAAGTTCAGCAAGAGCTTCAATAAAATCTTCTTTCGATTCAACAACCCTGTCCACAAAAGAAATTCCAGCCTTGGTAATTAGTCGTTTCGCAATTTCAACATCACTTTTATTGTCCTCAGCAAATAGTATTCGTAATGGTTTTTCCATGGTGTATTATCTTGAAGGTGGGGGTTCATTAATTACCAGCCAGTAAATTCCCAAATATTTGATGGCTTCAGCAAACTGATTAAAATCAACTGGTTTGCGTATATAACTGTTTACACCAAGATCGTAACTTTTTAATAGGTCCTGCTCTTCTTTTGAAGAAGTAAGGATAACGATTAGCTGGCGGTGGGTGCGCGGATCGGCTCGCAATCTGCGGAGTACTTCGAGCCCGTCAACTATTGGAAGATTTATATCAAGGAGTATAAGTGATGGCTGTTGTGTTATATCACGTCCCTCATAAATACCTTCACCGAACATGTAATCAAGTGCTTCCTGACCATCTTCAGCCACTATAATTTCATTTGTGATGTGTTCTTTCAATAATGCCCGTCGGGTCAATTCTACATCACTCGAATTGTCCTCAACAAGCAGAATCGTCTTGTTTTCAATCTTCATTGCTTAGTACTTAAAAAGATTTTGAAACCAGCCCTGTTATAAAAATAAATGAATTTAGTGACAGCGGATTGGTTTACGTATTGATTATTAGAGTGTTAACTGGGGTTGTTAAAGTCCGGGATAAAGCTCTTTAACCCCAATTTTATTAAACGTTAAAATTACTTTTTTTTTCTGCTTATTCAAATTTAAAATTAGGTTGTTGTAATTATTTTTGGTGGTGCTGCTGAGGCACCGGATAATCCGGATTTTCATTGGTATAACGATGGAAGAACAAATTTAGTTTTGTAGTTTGAATAATTCGTTCGGGTGAGCATTGACTCTGTTTATCAGCTCAAAATAAGTCCTTATTTTCGAAAGATGTATCTGGATTGAGATGCTGAAAATTGTACTATCTATAAAAAATGGCAAGTATGATGTTGACTCAAAGGACCACTTTATGATTAATTCCGCTATAGTGTGTATTCGCTGTGCATAGTTGTAAATGAGCGCCAGCTTGGGTTCGTAATAAATTTCGATATTAGCAGCAGCTACAATTTAAATAAACACTTGCATGTTTTGGATTTCCGGAAGTAAAGAAAATTATACCGCCACATCTTATCAGCCTGCGGCTGATGAGATCGCTTGTTATTCGCTTCGCTCATGTGACCGCTGCGCTAAGTTCGCTAAGTTGCAAATCCCACACAACGAGGGTTGCTTTTTATTGCGCTTTTTAAAGTGCCGGAGACGAATTTTTTTGGGGTTGAGAATAAACTCTCAGTGCAGCAGCTTTTGTCAAATCATAAATCTGTTGTTGTACTTCAGACTTACTCAGGCTTTGCGTTCCTTTCACCACCGAGGCGGGGAGTTTGTCAGGTATAATCTGCGGCTGACCGGCGATTTTACCCAGTGTTTGAATCAATATCTCAACATCTTTTTCAGTGTTTTCAATTCCCAGGCTCACCCGCACCAGACCAGGCAGGTTTAATTTTGGGAACAGGGTCACAATCAGGCGCTGGAATTGCTCAAGCGTAGGGCTGATACCAAGCAGCCTCTTGATAATAATATGGGCGCAATGACAACCGCTCCGCAAACCGATGCCGCTCCGCACAGTCAGTTCTTTGGCTACCTTGTCTGCCATCATGCCCTTCAAGCCAAAAACAATAACGCCCACTTTATGATCGAGTTTGGGTGAGGCAGGGTCCCCGATACCATAAACTTTAAGCCCTGGTATTTGCGCCATACCATGTAAAATCTTGCTTGTCAAAGCCTTTTCTTCCTCCCGGACCAGGTCCAGGCCAACTCGCTGTAAAAGCACAAGTGCCTTACCCAATGCAGCAATTCCACCAATATTTTCCTCACCTGACGATCGTATATGCTCCAGCTCAGCAGAGTTGAAAGTAAGCATTCCCTTTTTAACTACCAGCACTCCACAGCCAAATGGCGCATACACTTTATGTGCTGAGAACGCGAGATAGTCGATATCGGTTCCTTCCATATCAACTTTGCGATGGGCTACCAACTGAGCCGCATCCACCAGCAGTTTCGCCTCAAAGCGGTGAACGATCCGGCTGATGTCAGCTAAATTATTGCATACTCCCAGCACATTCGAAGCTCCGCTTATAGCCACAAGCCTGATCCGCTTCTTTCCGTGAAGGCCTTTCACGTTGTATGCTTCTAACAAGGTTTCCAGTTCGTTTACATCCACAAAGCCCTCATTATCGACCGGCAACCGGATGAGCGAGGTGTTTGGTATCATTCGCCAGGGGAGATCGTTTGAGGAATGCTCGAGGAATGTATTTAAGAAAACAGATTCAACGTCCTGTGTGATTTCATTGCTCAGGCTTTCGGCAGCAAGATTTATGGCGTCAGTAGTATTGGACGTAATAATCACATCATACCTGGCTGCAGGCGCACCCAATACTTTACTGCAGATGGACTTTACCTCATTGACTATTTCCTGCTGCACCTGAACAGGCTGCTGCCATGCCTGGCTGACTGCATTCCAAACCGGCATGAATGTGGGAGTGCTGGCAGCATTATCGAAGTTGATAAAAGGTTTGAGACCTTCATTGGTCGGGACCAGGGTACTTCGGCCAATAAGGGTATGCCGGAGTTTATCAAGTAGTTCCTGTCCCTGGTATCCTTCAAGTTCGTCGTGGTACAGAATTTCGGCAGCAGTTAGCTTTTGGATGTTTACTTCCCTGAAAATATCATTTCCAAATTGCTGTATCAGCAACAGTGCTTTTGCAAATGCAATGATGTTGATGATTGCCGGCGTGCCAGCCTCAAACTTATCTGGTGCTTTGGCCCATATCACCCAATCAACAGATACAAGCCTTGTTGTGCCTCCACCGGTTTGGAAAGGGGTGCCTTTTGGTAACGCTTTTCTTTCGACAACTAATGCCCAAACACCAAACGGCAGACCTATGTCATTGTTGGATATGCATTTATAACTGCCGGGTTTGAGTTGTGCCTTGAGTATCTCAGCCCTGCGTTGCGTGCAGAAAATAACAACATAGTTGCCTTTTTTCAGCCCCAGGTACTCCAAAACAATATCCCTGGCCTGGTCGAACAAATGGGAGGTCACCACCGCGTTAAACCCGCTGCCCCGGTGGACGTTGGAATAGGTTTCCAGCGCCGTGTGCACTCCCCGCTCCAACTCTGCGAATGCTTCGTGTGATTTGCTGTTCATATGCGTTTTTTTACCTCTTTAATTGATTAACTTATTATGATCGGATTTTTGCGTATACAACTACTTTCCTTGTTAGACGGCGCAATTTTTTTT
>CAZOXJ010000106.1:11186-14181 GCA_964583325.1 uncultured Lentimicrobiaceae bacterium | reverse complement strand
ATGGATGTTCTTCCTGCTATAGCCCAAAACCTCCTTGTTGATTTCCTGACAGTTTATCCCCCAACCGGAACAGTTTTTAAACCTGCTTATGCTAAACTTAAAGGAGAATTAAGTTACCATCCTGTTATTCCCGCATTTGTGCCTGGTTTATCTTTTAAAAAAAATATAAAGTTTGGAAGTATCGTTAATACGGCCGCGAAAGATTTGATGTTTGCAATAGCTGTACCTTCAGCAGTTTATAACGATTTCATTATCGACAGTACAATCTTTGGTATACACACTGTTAATGACACCCTGCAATATGGATTTTATTCATCCGGAATCCGAAATTCTTCTATTACACTTGATCATTCCGAAATTGAAGGAAATGCCAAAGACGGATCGATAAACTTGGAAATTAAATTATTCAACAAGAGTGATTCCTTAAAATATGATCTGGCCGGAAAGATAATTAATGATACAACAAAATTTGTGCTTCATTTAGCCCAGGAGCAACTGATTAATGGGGAAAAATGGGTAGCCAATACCGAAAACAAAACCGAATATTCCACATCAAAGCATCTTCATACCAATCTTGCCTTATCTTCAGGGGCGAGGCAATTATCGCTGCAATCATCGGCCAACGAAACAGGGTTGCCTCTTGATTTAAAACTGGTTGATTTCCCGATTGCTACACTCACAAAAATTATTTCAGCAGATACTACAATGGCTTCAGGTACCATTAATGGGTTGGCACAATTAATCAGTTTCGAACCTTTGTTGTTTTCAGCCGACCTGACAATCGACAGTTTAAAAGCATATGAGGTAGCTGTTGGAAATTTAAGTGTTAAAGCAAATAACGAACCGGGAGTTGGTTATAAAGCACAACTAAATCTTTCAGGATCCGAAAATGTTGCTGACCTGAATGCATTCTATTCCGAAAAAGGAGACCTAAACGGAAAACTCGACTTACAGAAATTCAATATTCAAACCCTGGATCCTTTTCTAAATTCAATGATAAGAGATCTGAGGGGAAACATCGACGGGAGTATCGCTTTTGAAGGGAATATTGAAAAACCCTTGCTGAACGGTGAACTAAATCTTAAAGATATACAGGGTACCTATAGTGATTATAATACGTTTTTCAGGATTCCGGATGAGGATATCCAATTTAATAAAAACGGAATAGAACTTCATGATTTTGTGGTATACGACAGCACAGGAAATACGGTAAAAGTAAACGGAAAATTACAAACCACTGATTACCGGAATTACAATTATGATCTCGCTGTAAAAACGGATCATTTTATGGCATTGAATAAAAAGTTATCGCCAGAGCAGGAGTACTATGGACCTGCCTATTTTACTTCCGATTTACGGATTTCGAGTAAAGCGGATATTTTAACAGTAAAGGGAGATGTGCGGGTTGATGAAAAGTCAGTAATTAATATTGAAATGGGGAGTGTGGATACTGCCGTTTCCTCCAATAATGGAATAATAGTTTATGTTGATTCCATTGAATCGGCTGACAGCGCCATTTTCATGGCTATAAAAACCGAGCTGCAAAAGTATGCGTCATCAATGAAGTTAGGATTAGCCTTAAATCTGGAGATGACAAAAACATCAAAACTTAATATTTTCCTTGATAAAACCGGCGGTGATTTTATGAAAGTTGCCGGCGATGCCAACCTTACCATAACCCAGCAACCAGGGGGACAAATGGATATGCAAGGAAAATTCACTATTGATAATGGCGAATATCAAATGACACTGAGTCGCGTTATTAAACGAAAGTTTAAAGTTGAGAAAGGAAGTTCAATACAATGGAACGGATCACCGACTGATGCCAATATTGATTTAACAGCTTTGTATAATGTTGAAACTACTGCTGAAGCAATTTTAGCAAGTTCGCAAACTATTAATAAGGGTGCTTATAAACAAAGACTACCCTTTGAAGTATACCTGTATCTGAAGGAAAAACTGCTACAACCTGCTATTAGTTTCAAACTCGATATGCCTGAAAAAGAACAGAATGCATTTTCAGGAGTCGTTTATGCCAGGATAAAACAGATAAACCTGAATGAATCGGAACTCAATAAACAGGTGATGGGATTACTCCTGCTCAACCAGTTTGTTCCCGAAGATCCGTTGGCATCAGGTTCCGGTTCTTCAACACTTTTCGATTATGAATCTGCTGCCCGCAGCACTGCTGGAGCCATAGTATCATCACAATTAAATTCATTAATCTCATCGAGGATAAAAAATGCAGATATTGATTTTAATGTCGATTCAAAAGCTGATTACTCGAGCGGCGAAAAATCAAATACTACTGATCTGAATGTTAATGTAAGCAGATCGTTGTTTAACGACCGTTACACGGTTACAGTCGGCAGCACATTTGCGCTGGAGGGATCAGAAGAACACAAGAAAAACGCTGCCGGGTTAGCGGGCAATTATTCGGCTGAATACAAGATAACCAAGGACGGACGATATAGGGCAAAGGCTTACAGGAAAGATCAGTATGAGGCTGAAAATTCGGGGCAGGTAATTCAAACCGGGGTTAGTTTTGTTCTGTTTCTTGACTTCAATAAATACCGCGACATCTTTAAAAAGAAGAAAGAACAAAAATCAAAATGAAAATATTGCATCTGGAAACACGCCCATTAAAGCTGATCATTGCATCATTTGCAGTGATGCTTGTTTCTTCATGCAATATCTACAGGTATGTTCCCGAAGAAGATTATCTTTTTACAGGTTCTAAAATTACATTCGACACCAGGAACGCGGATGCAAGCGAAATAAAATCATCCTTATTATCAAAAACATGGCCGGTACCCAATAAAAAAATCCTGACTATACCTGTTCAATTAATCAGTTACAGCATCAGTAAACCGACTACAAAGAAAGGGCTTAATTATTTGTTGCACGATAATTTCGGAGAAGCGCCCGTGCTTTTAAGCCAGGCTATTCCGGCTGATATGCGACGCAGAATGGTATCCCAACTGCACGATATGGG
>CAZOXJ010000106.1:2817-11086 GCA_964583325.1 uncultured Lentimicrobiaceae bacterium | reverse complement strand
CATCATGTTAAAACAAGCCTAGTTTTAAAACCAGATATCCCGGATGAGGCTAAAAACACATACACTATAAAAAATCTTATAATCTATTCGAATTACAGTTCCGACCGTGATTCCGTTTTGCACGAAATACCTTACAGGCAGGAAGCCGGGTTTAAACATGTAGATACCTTACCCCGTTTTAAGCCTGTCCTTTTCAGGCAAAATATTTTAATGAAAGAAGGAGATTTGTATAGTTATAATAACCACAAAACGACTGTACAGCGGATGGTGAATCTGAACAACTTTAAGTTTATCAATACTGCCTTCACTCCTGCTGACAGCTCCAAAACGCCATCACTGGATGTGGAATTATTTTTAACCCCTTATACCCGGAGGTCATTGCAGGCTGAGATCGGAGCCTATTCAAAATCAAATAATTATGCCGGTACCGAGATAAAGCTGAAACTGACTAACCGGAATTTATTTCATAAAGGCGACCATGTAGATCTGGATTTATCGGGTGGATTTGAAAACCTGGTAAAAGGAAAGAATGACGAAGATAACGCGAACCAGAATTATGCAGCCTCAGTAAATTTTTACAGGCCGGTTTTTTATCTGCCTTTCCGGATAAAGCGGGCCGATTCGGACTATATCCCCAGGAATAAAATATCAGCCGGGGCTGAATATATACGTAAGCCTTCGCTATACACAGCCCGGTCAATAAGGCTTTCATTCGGATACCTCTGGAAAAGCGGCGAAAACTGGGAACATATTTTTGACCCTTTGGTTATTAACCTTATCAATCCCACCAATATTACTCCAGAGTACGACAGCACACTTGCCGGGGATCCAAACCTGGCAAAATCCTTTGAAAAACAATTTATCGTTGGCGGCGAATACACACTGAATTACAGCAACACAAACACTAAATCCTCGGTATTCCGATTTTATAACAGCACTTCTGTCGGGCTTTCAGGAAACCTTTTAAGTCTTTTTGTAAAGCCTGCAAGTGTAACAGGGGACCAGGAAGATTTTTTCGGAGTTCCTTATGCTCAATATGTGCTGGCAAGCAACGATTTCAGGGTTTATATGAAGCTCACCAAAAGGACAAACTGGGTTAACCGCATGTTTTTCGGTTATGGATATTCGTATTCGAACAGCGAAATAATGCCCTATTTAAAACAATTTTTCATCGGCGGCAGCAACAGTTTACGCGCCTTCCGCAATGGCACTCTCGGACCGGGAAGCTATTCCGATTCGCTCATCACATCCCAGGCTGTGCAGGCTGGCGAAATAAAATTTGAATATAATTCGGAACTCAGGCTCAAAGTGATGAAGTATATTTATACTGCTGTTTTTACTGACGTTGGGAATATATGGTACCGAAAAGAGCAGCCAGATGCACCCGGAAGCGGATTTTCACGAAACTGGCATAAGGAATTAGCCGTAGATGCGGGCCTTGGGCTGAGGATTGATGCTAATATCATGGTAATCCGCTTCGATGTTGCAATTCCGCTTCGCATTCCTTCATTGCCCGAAGATCAGCGGTGGGTGGTTGATGATGTTAATATAGGCAGCAAACAATGGCGAAAAGATAATGTAATACTGAATATTGCTTTCGGGTATCCTTTTTAAAAAATGTTTAGAATTTAAATACAGAAAAAATGTGACCCCTGTTTCTATTGGATCAAAAGATCAGATTTACACTAATAATGCACTACATGGATGAAATGAGGTAAAATAATTATCAGAACAAAACAAATGTTTCCTTTTGTGGTTTATTTTAACGTTGTGTTTATAAGTAAAATCGATTGCTTAAACATTCAAAAATAATACTTTACTGCTTTTTCTGTAAATCTCGAAACAAGCTACTCGTTATCAACTGAATATTCTAAATCTACTTCCTATCTTTATTTCAATTGAGCAATAAATAATTAATTGTTACTGTTAAATCATTAAACAGTTTAATCAGTCAAACCTCTCCAAACAATCAAAACAAGTCTTATGAGAACAAAATTCTACTTATTTTTTGTAACCATTGTAATGTCATACACACATGGCTTTACACAATCCGGCAGATTTAAAGAGCCAATTATGGTTGCAGTTGAAGGCGGCACTTTTACTATGGGTAGCAACACCATTGCTAATGATGAAAAACCTGCGCATAAGGTTACTTTGGATGATTTTTATATTGGAAAATATGAAGTTACCTATTCCGAATTTCTGAGATTTATGCATGCAACAGGCTATATCCTGGAAGCAGATCTGCCTGATTCGGTCAGAATAAAGAAAGGTTACGGGCCAAGAACTTTTATTGAACCCTTGATGGATGTTAAAGCATCTGATTCTATGAGGCCGGTCGGAAATATAAACTGGTACGATGCGCAGGCATACATCAAATGGCTGAATGAAAAGACTGGCAAGAGTTACAGGCTGCCTACCGAAGCTGAATGGGAGTATGCGGCAATTGGTGGAAAAAAAATGACAGAAACTTACTATGTTGGCGGAAGTGATCCGAATAAAATTGCATGGTATTATTCTAATGCCGAAAACAGAAGTCATACTGTAGGCGGAAAACAAGCCAACGAACTCGGAATTTATGATATGGCAGGAAATGTACGCGAATGGTGCAACGATTGGTATGGCGAATTTTACTATGCCTCAAGCCCGGAAATGAATCCTCAGGGACCAGATTTAGGAAGACAACGAAGTTTACGTGGTGGTTCCTGGGTTAGTAAAGTTGACCGGATGAGGTTAACTTTCCGCAATTACGATTACCCTTATAACAGCCATAACGATTATGGGTTCAGGCTTGTACTTTCGGGTGCACCCAAACCTAAGGTACAAACTATTCCTACATCTCCACCAACCAATAATTTGTTAAAAGATCTCGATACTAAAGGTTTCGTTGATATTTACGGA
Source organism: uncultured Lentimicrobiaceae bacterium (assembly GCA_964583325.1). Classification (GTDB taxonomy): domain Bacteria; phylum Bacteroidota; class Bacteroidia; order Bacteroidales; family UBA4417; genus UBA4417. Next base: position 8,185 of record CAZOXJ010000106.1, on the reverse strand, counting down.
ATATATTTTGATACCGGAAAATGGATAGTAAAACCTGAAGGCTACCCTGTAGTCGACCAGATCGCAGCTTATCTGAAAGAAAGCCCAAATACCCGGATTGTGGTTGAAGGCCATACTGATATTACCGGCAGTGCTGAGAAAAACCAGGTTCTTTCCGAAAACAGGGCTAAAAGCATTAAAGCCGAACTTGTAAAACGTGGTATTGATGAAACTCGTTTAGAAACCAAAGGATATGGCTCATCCAAGCCTATTGGTGACAATAAAACAAAAGCCGGCAGAACACAGAACCGGAGAGTTACTATTACTAAATTGTAATTCAATAACTTAAGAGTTTCATTAAACAGAAAATGAGGAGTAATCTCCTCATTTTCTGTTTAAATCCAAAAAAAATTCCTTACTGTCGTTAATAATCCACCGGGATATCCGGTATCGGCGGGACATCATGGTTATTTAATGCCTTTTTGTATTTCCGCTGCTGTTTTTTGTCGGTACGGACTCCCGAATTAGTTAAAACACCACCAATAACAATTTTAACCCAGTAGTTTACAAAGCCTTTTTCAGGATCACGCTCGGCAAAAACATCGCCGGTTCCCCTCCTGTTCCTGGTGTGTACAATCCGGTTGGCAAAAAAACTGGCTGATTTAGTTACAATAGTCTTAGCGCTGCTGTCGCCCTTTGAAAGTAACTGTGCATTCAGATCGTAGTAATACATTTTCATGATACCGTACGCAACATATTTTCGTCCTATAGCACTCATACGTATGGTATCCAGGTACCCGCTTTTCAGCTCGGCAGAGGCAAAGGGCCGCAGTATGGGATTTAAAGCGGTCAGGTTTAATGAACTCACGATTAGCTTTAAATTAAATCCCGAAAGGCTGTCGGTATATGATTGCTTGTATCGCAGTCGTATTTCAGCGGTATCTGTTAAACGTGCATAAACATTAAACTTCAGGCTATCGTCTGGCAAAGGATTATATGTTCTTATCCCGGCAACAGCGCCTTTAACTTTACTTAATTTTATCTGTCCTATCTGTTGAGTCTTATCATTAAACTCTTCGTATTCAATCAATCCATTTTTTAAAATCAAAGAATCGACATTGATCTTTGGTTTAATATTTAGCAGAAGATCCGTCAACATTGGCTTGTAAATGCCATGATGAAAGGGTAGTCGTTTATCCTTATACGCCAACATATGAACATCACTTACAGTTACTTTTTTAAAACTTATAACGGTATCCTTAAGAAAGAGGTTAAAATCAATATCCTTAGCATTTATTTTCCCGGCATGCACCTGTATGTGCGTTGCCTGGTAATCCTGGGTTTTCATAAATGCATCCCTTTCCAGGGCAGGACTGAATGCCATGCTGTCCATTTCAAGGCTGTTATTTGACTTAGTAAGCGAAAAGTTGAAAATAGCCAGGTTGGACTTTGCATTTTCCAACCTAATATTGCCTTTTGAGATACGAAAGTGGCTGTTGATATTGAAAAATTTCTCCGGCTTGTTAAACAATGAATCATTTATCTGAAAGTTATCAAGATTCAAGCTATTGAGTACGATAGTTTGCCTGATGCTATCGTTTTGCATTGTATTTATTTTTATGCCGGATAGTTTCAGGTTGCTAAGATTGAATGACCATTTACTCTTACTTTGCTGGTTTGCAGGGTAGAATGCAAACGCTGATCCACTAAAATCAATCTTTCCCATCCCTGCAGAAGGCATCGTGAATCTATCAGTCGCAAATCCAGGTTGCGAAACCGAGAGCCGGACGCTATCCACTTTGATAACCTCATTGTCCGAATTTATCCCGAGTAAATCAATCTTTAATATGCCGGGATCTATTTGCATTTTATCCGAAAGCCGGGCGGGAAGATTCACCAGCTCAGGCTTATCAATAGAAATCCTGTTGATATGCATAATCGGAAGTCCGGAATTTTTCTTTTGTTTGTTTGTTGTATCCGGCAGTGCTCCTTCGTATTGGCTGAACGAAATGGAAGGATTACTCATTTCGATAAAATCGGCAGTTATTTCGCCATTTAAACTGTTAAAAATATCGGCCTTAAAAGTTAACTTCGGTATCAATATACTCGCCATTTCCCCGTTTACAGGCAGTTTTACCATCACATTATTAAATGTTGAAGGTTTGTTATCCTGAATATAAAAATCCGATAAGTTGCCTTGTAATTTATTTTTCTGATCCAGATTTATAGCCTGGCCATCAATAATCAATCCCTTAATTCTAGGTTTCCGACCGCCTTCAATTACAATTTCACCGGTCGAAATATGGTTTAGCACTGTTGAGGCTTCAATATTCCGATTTTTTACAGCTAATTTAGTTGGGCCTCCTTTAAGTGCTCTAATGCTAAATTTAAAATCATCTGCGGATTTTGACTGTGCAGGTTTCTTTTTATCATCCGGGTTCATCCTGATATCAACTTCCGCGCTACCCCACGAAAGTTCCGCCATCGAAATATCACTCCTTGAATGAATCTCAATATCTTTAAGATGAACATTATTAATCGATATGGATTGGCTTTTATTTATTTTACCCTCGGTAATCCGCCTGAAAGACAATGAACTTCGTACTTTCGAATAACTTCCTCCTGCCAGCGAAAAATGCGATCCGGAATTATAAAAATCGCCTTTAGCGAACGACAACGTATCGAATGAATTAATCAGCCTGAATTCATCCCTGGCTGCAAGCAGGGTGTCGACATTAATGCCCAGGTAACAATTTTTCATCGAAATTTTAGGGCCTTTAAGCACTTCAATTGTCACAGTTCCATCCTCGATAAATAATTTCCCGATCTGTACTTTGTTCTGAACCTGGTCAAGGATTAAAAAAGGATTTACTTTCTTTTTCTCTTCCTTATTTTTTTCCGACGCAGGCAGAATCATTTGAACTTCAGGCTTTATTAAGGAAGCATGGCCGGCTACAATCCTGTTTTCATAAAGCAGTGTAAGCCAGTCAATATCATCCAGTTCAAATGCCTTCATCTTTATTTCTTTTCGCAGGCGATCAGGGTTGGAAGCCGACGGGCTAATCCTGAAATTGCTCAGCCTGATTCTATTTTCGTGAACTATAACATCATCGAACTTAATAACATACATACTATCGGGACTATAACCCGTGTAGTCGCTCACGTTAAGGTCAAGGAAAGCCAGCGCAACAGGGACATTCTGATCGCTGCTCACAACCAGGCCACCTAAACTGAAATTGCTGTTTTTTGTATTGTAGATGTTTGTTTTATCATTCTTATTTGTGACAATATGTACACTGGCATTTTTAACCGTAAGATAGCCGATATCAAGATTTCCGAGCATTTTTTTCAGTTTCTGATCGATGGAATCGCTGTCGACCTTCCTGTTAAAATCAAATTTGGGCTTTTTCCCTTTATCTTTAATTTGCAGCTTAAAATAAATAACAGGATTTATACAAAGTGCAGAATCAAACCGGATTTTATTTTCTTTAGCCAATGCATTAAAATCAAGTTTCTTAATGCGCAGCGAGTCGATAAAAACACTGAACTCGCCCTCTGTCGAATCGCTTGACCTGCCGTAAATGTAACAGCTGTCGAGTTTTATCATCTGGCTGCGGGTGCCCATCCAAAGCCGTTTAAACTTTATACCGTGATACCCGTCGGGCAAGGTTATATCCTCGTTGTATATTTCTAAAAGAATACGATCGGCGAACAGGAATTTATTTTCCGAAGCACCCGGTTCTTTCGAAACATTATCAATCGTAAGGTTGAGATTTGATACTGTTAATGGCTTGGTGTCAGTTCCTGTACGATCATAGATCCTGAATTTTGCATCACTCACATGTAAATAATTCAGGTTCAACACTTTTAAAACCTTTTCAAGAGATTCGTATACCTTGCTCATTTCATGCGGTAACGAAATTTTGCGATGAGGGCCTCCTTTTTGCCTGTATTTAAACACTTCAATAAGTGGTGACTGAACAATCACGGAGTCGATAATCAAAGGCTTGCCGCTGAAAACCGAGAGCAGTGAATGAATATTGAGCGAAAACTCATCAGCTTTAACATGGTAACCGCTTACACTATTGCTACTGTCGATGGTCCGGATTTCAGGTTCGTGGAAGGCGAAGCGGAGATCGAAAATATTAAGATCCACTTTCTTAACCTTGAAAATAAGTTTTCCGTTGCTTTGGTTATGAACCAATCGCTGTAAAGCAGATTCAACGCGATAAATAGTAAAAAAATACAACACCAAAGCTGCAATTGCCCCGAACAGAATAATTGAAGATGTAATTATTATTTTTCTCCGCGTCATTGAATTTTATTAGAAACCGGATTCCTTAGTACTCTGAAATTGTTCTATTTACAAAGATATTCAATTTCGAAAGACCAGTTCCTCTAAAAACAATGATTTGCTGAAAATGTTAATTCAGAATAGACGATTTTCTAAGGTAAATGCTGTCAGGGTGGTAAATAAACATGCAGGAACCCCCTTTTAAGGTATCGGAAACCGGCTTAATGAGATCGGGCGGTATGGAAGGGCAACCATAACTCCGGCCAAGTCTTCCGTTTTTGCGTATAAAATCTTCGGTTGCATAATCGGCACCATGCATAATAATGGCACGTTGCAGGGCTTTGTCATTAAATCCCTTTTCCACACCCTTTATAATAAGCGAAAGACCAACCGTGGCGCCCATAACAGGAAATTCAGTTATATAAAAACCGAGGCTGCTTTTGTGTGTTCCCGATTCGTTCGAAAAATTTTCAGCAAACTCCTCACCTGTATTCCGTCCATGTGCCACATAGGTATTGAATAACAGTGTTTTATTCAATAAATCGATAACATACATCCGTTTTCGGGTACTCGACTGCGAAAAATCAACAATTGTGATAATACCCGTTTTTTTGAGCTGACCATCAGCTAACAGTTTGCTGTGGCCTGTTAGTGCAAGCCTGAAAACTTCGAAAGAAAGCCCCAGGTCCGAAAGATGTAAATCCGAATAAAGGTTGGTTTTTTCTTCACCGGCAGGATTTAACTTATCGGAACCGGCTTTATTTATGATTGGGAAAAGTATGAAAAGGATATAGATCAGATATTTCTTCATCAGGCAAAAGTAGGCATTAAAGCAGTATCATTTCCCTGAACAGGAATTGCATACCGTTAAAAAATCCTAAAAAGGAGGGTTTTCTATTTCGAAGTTTCAATACTATTGCATTGCATATCAACAAAATAAGCAATAATACTTTTAATTAATACAGCGGCAGAGCAAACCAGTGTAAAGTGATAAAGGACAAGTACTACTTTAATTCTCACTACTTTTGCGAATACCCGCTTAACTCGAAAACTTCATATGTTTAAAAAATTTATTTTCCTGTTTTTATTATTACC
>CAZOXJ010000106.1:0-2717 GCA_964583325.1 uncultured Lentimicrobiaceae bacterium | reverse complement strand
TTTTACGGTTACAGGGATAAAACTCAGGTGGGTCATGTCGGCATCATTTGCGAAGCGAACGGAATGCAGTCAAAATTTATACATTCCTCTTCCGGTAAGGCAATGGGTGTAACAATCAGCGAACTTGGATCAGATATGTACACACGCCGTTTCTATAAATGTATTAGTGTATTGGACTAAACAAAAAGAGAGGCAAAAACCTCTCTTTCCTGATTAGCGACATTTTTTTCAACTAATCCATCATAATTTTAGCCAGGCGTTCATCACGATCGTAAACATCCTCAAAGAAACTTATTTCTCCGCCGGTATTCACCCAGGCTGTAAAATATCCGATATAAACTGGAATTTTGTTTTTGAGGGTATAAGATCTTTCTCTGCCTGCGTTCATAGCTTCATCAATTTTTTGTGGCGTCCAGTTGGGGTCATCTTTCAGAATGCTTATAGCTAATTCTCTGGGTTTACCAACGCGAACACAGCCATGGCTGAATGCCCTGCTTTCCTTTTCAAACAGACTTTTTGATGGGGTATCGTGCAGATAAATGCTGTGTGAGTTAGGAAACATAAATTTTACCAATCCCAGCGAATTGCGTTTCCCGGGTTTCTGCCTGACCTGACCATTGTTCCATTCCATATTATGCGAAGCAAGGTAGTTTTTGTTCCTGGCTATTCCAGGCTTAACTTCTTTATTTATAATGCTCTGCGGCAAATTCCAATACGGACTGAAAACTATATAACTCATATTACCACTAAAAATCACGGTTTTAGTCATACTTGTGCCAACCACCACCGGCGACTCAAATTCACTCTTCCCATCGCGATACAGATTAAGCTTATAGGATGGAATATTTACCACAATAAACTCCCCGGCTTTAAACATTTCGGGCGAAATCCATCGGCAGCGTTCCATATTAACCATTATCGTTTTTATGAGCCTGCTGATCGGGGTATTCATTTCCTGTATCAGTTTGGGCTTAATTAAAGGGTCAGCTTTTTTACCGTTTCGCGCTTGATATTTATTGACCGCTGCCACCATTTCATCATCATACCGGTTACTGCCGGTGTTTTGCTTCAAATCGCCTGTTACGAAAAGCCGCTCACGTATTTGCCTGATAGCTATTGCTGTATCGCCTGGGTTATAGGCTTTTAAGTCCGGATCAAGGAAAATGGGTTTCCAGCCTCCGTTTTTCTCAATATCGCGGTAACGCTGCAATACATTGCGAAGTTTATAGTATTGTGGGAATAAAGTTTGTTCGTTACGGTTCAGTAATTCCGGATCCGAAAGCATTGAATCCAGCAGAACGGTGTAGGATACTTCCTTGCGGGGAAGGAGCCAGCCAATGGCCGACGTGGTTTTATCATCAACACCTTTGTAAACCTTTTCGGCATAGAAAAGGAACAAACAGCTCAGCATAATTTCAGTTTCGGTTTCGCTTAACCGATTTTTGATTGTTACATCAAAAATACCGTCAACTGCCTGCTGATAAGGAAAAGTTGCTGAAACGCCTTCAACATCCAGAGCTTTTATTTTTCCGTAAAGCGAATGCGAGAATTCAACGATTCCTTTTTTATCGAACCATAAATGATTGTATTTGTGTTTCATGTAAATAGCCGACACATCATCTTCATACTTATCCAGTTCAGGAAATGAAATAAAGAATGGAATAATAAGTGCGCTATCGAAGGGAAGATTGCTGTGATAATTTATATTTCCCTGTAAATCGGATACCAATGGTTCCGCTTCAACTGCTTTATTCTGCGATTTGCAGGATATAATGTTTAGCAAAACTATTGCGGAGAACAATGTGAGAACTAGTTTTTGCATAACTGCTAATTTAAGAAAGTTTAATTTTAAACGCAGGGATAAGGTTTATTCATAAAATTCAAAGCACAGGGCAAACCAAATCCGATTCACGGGGAAATGATTCCAGCTAAAAGCGGGACACGTAGAACGAGCGACGAAACTTCAATTATGTTTCCAAACCAGCCATTTGTTATTGTCATATTTAGCTATTGGTCTACTTTATTTAACTAGTTACCAGAGTATTGAAATTTCTTCCTGCCGTCTTGAACTTCGATTTTTGTGATGCTATCCAGCGGGATAGTTTTTCTGATGGCAGAAACAAATCTCGATTGAACGCCAATAACAGAATCATCATTCACAAATATTCGGTCAAAGTAAAAAACTGTCTTCTTATTTTTAACCCCATGTGTGAAACGGATTTCGATTGAAGGACTATTTTTTAATCCATATACATTTCCGTTTTTGTCTTCGCACCTGATCGTATCAATGGGATTAGCCAAGTAATTATAAAAATCGCCAATAGGCCCATATACTAAAACTTCTCTCAAATTTGTCGAATCGATGTTATTAAACTGTTGTTTAAAGCTATCAATAGGAATTAAGTATGTGGTGCATGAAGTTGAAAATAATATTCCTAAAATAAAGAATTGAGTTATTGCTTTTTTGTTCATAGAATACTTCAGGTATGGCTAATTAATAAATTTTTGTCCTGTTGTACAGCCTTGCCGATAATGCCCCCCCTTTTAGCACTGATCTGTAACCTGGCGAAGTTTTGCCTGCTGTTTACCTGCGCGAAACAGGCAGGCAGGCAGGGAGCTCTCCATCCAAAGGCTGAAAATCCGTGCCTGTAATACAACTCATAGAAATTCATTTTATTCAATTACAAATATATCCAATAACCCTTTACCTCCGGCAT
>CAZOXJ010000105.1:0-14207 GCA_964583325.1 uncultured Lentimicrobiaceae bacterium | reverse complement strand
TGATTCTTCCGTAAAAAAGGAATCGAGTGTCCGATAGCATATACTACCGGAACACTCTATCCTTCAACCCCAATCAATGATAAACCAACATTATTCGATATGAATAATCTCTTTATTTTTTAATTACTGAAAATTTACGGATGGTAACGCCATTGCGAATCTCAAGATTATATATACCTGATCTAAAGTCCGTTAAATCGAGTTGCTCAACACCTCCCATGCTTTCCTTCTGCAAAAGCATTGCACCGTGCATATCAGTAATACGAATTACTGCTTTATGCGGAATATCAAGGTATAATGTGCCTGTTGTCGGATTAGGATAAACACTGATTTGGGCAACAGTTTCGTCGAGGCCGGTAATTAATGTTGTGTAGGTTACAGTGCCTGTCACAACTCCTGATTCGTCAACGGTAACTTCCAGGTCGGGGCCTTCAATGAGCCAGATGCCGCTGGGACTTCCGTCATCTTCAATGGCTCCCCATTTGTATGTTCCGGGCGCGACATTAAGCGTTAAAGTCCAGGTATTATTATTTTGCGACATACTTACGGTATCCCAGGCAGTCATTTCGCCTTTAAATTTGATGTTTGTGTTATTGAGCGTTCCATCAATAATGGTGAATAACACAGGATAAGTAGCTACAGGCTCGGTAACTGTCAGGATTCCGGAAATATTTGTAATTCCATCCCAGAAACCACCACCCCCGGCATTGTAACCTCCATAAACAAAAGCGCCTGTATTAAGCTGAAAACGGCTGGCATAATAATAAATTCCCGGGCTGGTAAATTCTGTCCCTATATTAGCTTTAAACTCATCGTTATTCCCTGATGCCATATTGTAATCAGCGGAAACCCAGTTAGTCCATGTTGCAGGATCAGTATTTGTTGAACTGTAGCCTATCCATGCCTGCATTCCGGGTGTTGCAGCTGGCTGACCTGTAACTCCATTTATAAAAACCTGTGCGTACACATCAAAATTATCCAAGGCAGCAATGGTATCGCTTCCCGGAAACTGAAGATTGGCCCAATCAATCCCTGAACCTGGCTCAGTTACCTCAACCACTCCCGAAACATTTGCAGTCCCATCCCAGAAACCGCCACCTGTTGCTGAATATCCGCCATAGTAATAATTACCGGCATTCAACTGAAAACGGCTTGCATAATAATATGTACCGGTTGCCGAAAGCAGTGCCCCGATATTTGCAGTAAACTCATCGTTATTACCAACAGCAGAGCTGTATGGGGCAGGAACCCAGTTAGTCCATGTTGCAGGATTTGAATTGGTTGTGCTGTAACCAATCCACGACTGCACTCCTGCTGCGGGTGTCGCCTGACCGGTAACTCCCTGTATAAATGCCTGCGCATATACGATATATTCCTGCGTTGGTACTATAGTTCCGGTACCAGGATGTTGAAGGTTTACCCAGTCGAAATCAGGATCAGGAATGGGATCAGTAACGGTAAGTGTACCGCTGATATTGGTTGTGCCATCCCAGAAACCTCCGTTGTAACCGCCATACACATACGCATCAGTATTTAACTGAAAACGTGTAGCATAATAATAGGTTCCTGCCACTGTAATTGCTGTACCCAGATCGCCCTTAAATTCATCGTTATTCCCGGCGGCCTGGTTGTATGTAGCCGGAATCCAGTTCGTCCAGGTTGCAGGATCCGTGTTTGAAGTGCTGTATCCTATCCAGCCTTGCAAACCGGCAGCGGCTGCAGGTTGCCCTGTAACACCAGGTATAAGTGCCTGACCGTAAACTTCAAAAGCCTGAGCGGTTTCAATTGCTCCGCTTGCCGGAAACTGAAGATTAGCCCAGGTAATTGCGGGAGGCGGAGGCGCTACTGAGTATGAATAATTTAAACCCGCGTTATTTTCGATGTTAATCGAATACAAATCAAAGTCAGCGGTAATATTGCTGACAGTAGAAGTAAAAATGTAAAAACTAACTGTTGTGCCTGCTGCCTGACCCGGAATTTGAACCGTTCCGTTAGCGCCTGTCATAGTAACAGGAATGGCAAGAGACGTTGCCCATGCATCGGTGGTATAGCGAAGATAAATAATTTCTCCGGCTGAAGGCGTTGCACCTGCCGTAACCGAAATAGTTACTGCTGTATTTGCATTAGCGGTAGCAGGAATACCACTTACACCTGTAATATCAACTGGTTGCGAACTGGTTTCCATAAAAATAGCGCGGCTGTCCTGGTAACCCAGGTCTTCCCAGTTTACCGTGTACCATTTGTTGTCAACCAAGGTGATATTGTTGTTATTTGCTCCTTCCTTGGTATAGGTTTGAAGTGTATTCATGGCAACAGTTACGTTCGACCATTTATTCTGAAAATAATTGGATGACGATCCGCTGGTAAACAACCAATCGTAAGTACCACCTATTAAATCGGCTCCGGTAGCGGCAACGCTGAAACTGGTTTGCCAGCGGGTTGTGCCTACGGCAATTTTAATAATGCGGCCTCCGGTAACCTGGGTACTACTTGCCAGGGCAAGGTTATTTGCAGGTGGATTCGTCCAGCCGTTCCATGCGCCGGGCATATTCAATCCCTCGGGCTCATAAATCTGAGCCTGGGTTTTTATACCACAAAATGTGAGAGTAACTAAAATCAGGATGAGAACAATAAGTCCCTTTGAGATGCTTCGAGAAAATAAGAGTAGATTTTTTTTCATGGTTTGTGGGTTTAATCGGGTAAATATTTTTACTGCATGCAAATTAATATCATGATGAAACTTAATTCTTAGTGAAACAAATCTGCTAGCTGCTGAATTCGTTCAAAAATTACATTCAAAAATGTATTTTATAAAGTTTCAAATCCGTTTGCAATACAAATCTATGAAATCTATATTGATATTGATTCACCTATCTTATTATTTTTTAGGCATTTCTGAATTATTTTTCATGAAAACGATGTCGCAAACGATTGCGCTTTCAAACTTATTTCTTTCTTTTTTTTAAATCTGATAGAAAGTCGCATGAATAAAAAAAAATCTTCTGTCCTGAATGAACAGAGTCATTCTTTGAGTCAAGTGAAAGTGTTTCAGTGGATGGTGATTTTATAATCCATTTTAAACATATTTCCTTTTCTCAGAAGCTACAATTATTGTATTTTTGAAAGCAATGCGATAAGTGAATAGGGAAGGTTACTGCAAGTGTCAGACACCCTGTGGAAAGGATTATGAAAGTGTCAGACACCCTGCGGAATGATTGATTTAGCACCCTGCGGGTTAGTTAGCTTTTCGTCCTTCGGGTGTGCAGACACAAACAAAACAGTATGAACGGCGATCCAAATCTGTATAAACTTCTCAAAGATCTTGATATTCCATTCGAATATCATGAGCATCCGCCTGCCCCTACCATCGACGAAGCTATGAAGTACTGGAAAGACCTGGACGCTACTCACTGCAAAAACCTGTTTTTCCGCAACCATAAAGGCAATAAACATTACCTTGTCATATTGAAGCATACCATGCAAATGGGTATCCATGAGCTGGAAAAGCAACTTAAGCAAGGCAAACTCTCTTTTGCTTCGGATCAGCGGATGATGAAATATCTGGGAGTTACGCCGGGATCAGTAACTCCTTTCGGACTGATAAATGATACGGAACATCATGTGCATGTTTTTCTGGACCACAATCTCCTGGAAAGTAAAACCATCAGTTTTCACCCTTGCATCAACACAGCATCCATCATCGTACAATGGCAGGATTTTATAAAATTTCTCGATCAAACAACCAATTCCTACGGGTTTATTACGCTCTACGACCATCATTCCGCATCATAGTTTAATCTTAAAACCAATTTCATACAAATGCGACAGTCATCTTTCATCAGAATTTCTTTCCTCACTTTGATACTTACAGTTACGCTATTGCCCAACCTTACTTATAGTCAGCAGGCTGAAAAACCTATGGTTGTAATTGCATATTATATGGGTGATGGAAATGATATTGCTAATTATAAAACGGATCAGCTTACCCATATTATCTATAGCTTTCTGCATCTGCAAGGGAATAAACTGGCGGTTGATAATTCATCCGACAGCCTTGCTATCACCAGGCTGGTTGATTTAAAAAAAACAAATCCTAAACTGAAAATCATCCTCTCGCTGGGTGGCTGGGGAGGTTGCCCTACCTGTAGCGAAGTATTCGACAGCGAGCGAGGACGTGATGAATTTTCGCAATCCGTATTGCAGCTTTTTAAAACTTATAATGCCGATGGCCTTGATCTCGACTGGGAATACCCGGCCATTGAATCGGTACCTGGTTATAAATATATGCCCGAAGACAAGCAGAATTTTACCGCACTTATTCAAAGTTTGCGCAAAACGGTTGGTCCTGAATACGAATTGAGTTTTGCCGCAGGAGGTTTCAAGGATTTCCTCGACCATTCCGTTGAGTGGAATAAAGTAATGCCACTGCTGAATTACGTAAACATGATGACCTACGACCTTGTAAACGGGTATAGCAAAAGAACAGGCCACCTAACCTCTTTGTATTCAACGCCTGAGCAAAATGAATCCGTGGATTATACAGTCAGGTACCTTGACTCAATAGGTGTTCCGTTAGATAAAGTTGTGATTGGAATTACTTTTTATGCGCGTACTTTCAGTGATGTGCAGGATGTGAATAACGGGCTTTACCAGAAAGGAAAATTCAGCGGATACGTGAATTATAAACATTTCGACGAAAAATTCGGGCCCAATTCAGGGTATTTATATTACTGGGATAAAAAAGCCAAAGCACCTTACGCCTATAATAAAGCAACGAAATCTTTCGCAACGTTCGACAACCTTCATTCGGTGTATCAAAAAACCAAATATGCCAAAGACCATAAGCTGGCAGGAGTTATGTTTTGGGAACTCCGCGGCGATCTCGAATCAGGAGGCTTGCTGGATATGATTTATGAAGTGAGCAAAGATTGAGATCAGGGGAAGAACAACTGTCCGGATCAGATTTCGAAAACGCAGCCATCCACAGCCAGTTCTGTATTGGGGAATACAGCGCGTGCTTCATTCAGCAATGGTTGCAGATCATCGTAGCGGGCCGAATAATGCCCGATAAGTAACTTTTTCACACCTGCTTTTTTCGCAATTGTAGCCGCCTGTCCGGTGGTGGAATGAAATTTATCAGCTGCATTGGCTTCGCGATTATTCATAAACGTAGTTTCGTGGTACAGCACGTCGGCGCCTTGAACCCTAGGTATAATATCCTCAAAATAAGCGGTATCCGAGCAAAAAGCATACATTCGGGAAGCTGGCGGATCAATTGTGATAACCGAATTAGGGTGAACGGTGCCGTCAGCAGCAGTAAAATCAGCACCTGCTTTAATTTTTGGAAGAAGGTGAACCGGAATTTTTAATAAATCAATCACATCTCTCCTGATTTTTCGGTCATAGGGTTTCTCCCTGAAAATAAAACCGGTTGTCGGAATGCGGTGAAGCATAGGGAAACTGCTGATCGTAATTTGTTCATCCTCAAAAATAACTTCCGCTTTTTCAGCCTGGGTTTCGCGGAACTCGAGCGGATAAAGCAATGTGGTCATCGAGGCTTTCAGCTGCATATCAATAATTTCTTTTAGCTCAGGAGGTCCGTAAATATGCAACGGCTTGGTCCGGCCAAGCAAATGCATGGATGAAACCAGTCCGATAAGTCCATAAAAATGATCGCCATGCAAATGACTGATAAAAATATGTTTGATACGTTGAAAGTGAATATGCATCCGGCGTAGCGAAACCTGAGTGCCTTCACCACAATCGATAAGAAACAATTTATCCGCATGGCTCAGCAATTGAGCCGTTGGATTGCGGTCAGATGTGGGTGTAGCCGAACTGCTGCCGAGGATTGTTAGGGTGAAGGGGAGCATTTTTTAGAAGGGGTTGGGGTTTAGGATTTAGGGGTTAGGGGTTTGAAGGGTTTGAAGGGTTTGAAGGGTTTCGGATTTGGAATTTGGAATTTGGAATTTGGAATTTGGAATTTAAGTTTTGCCTGCCTGCTGCAGGCTTCGCCCGGTTAATGGACTTGATTTTGCTGAGGGCTGGTTCAGTTAACGGATTTCAATGTTTTGTGGCTATTTCGAAAACTATATCGGCATAAGCATATATAAAGCTTAGTCATGAATCATTTCGTGTTATTTCTTTCAAACTAATCTATTACATTCAGTAAAAGTAAAAAAAAATCAGGCCGGAAAAGTAAAACTTTTCCGGCCTGATGAGTATGATTCGAAATCAGAAGATTATTTTTTGTTTTCTTCTTCTTTTTTCTCCATTGAAGCTTTCAGGTTAGCAAGAGCGTCAAGATCACCAAGGGTGGTTTTTTCAAGGTTGTCCTTGATTTTTTTCACTGCGCGTTTGGTAGTCATTTCAGCGCTTTCCTCTTTCTTGTCTTCTTTTGCCCTTTCGGCAGCTTTGGTTTCCTGGTACATCTTGGCATGCGAAAGAATAATCTTTTTATTTTCTTTCGAGAACTCAATTACCTTGAAATCCTGGGCTTCATCAACTTGCAGATTGGTACCGTCTTCTTTCTGTGCATGACGTGTAGGTGCAAAACCTTCAACACCATATGGCAGAGCTACAACAACACCTTTGTCCGATGAACTTACAACTGTACCTTTATGAACTGAGCCGGTAGTGAAAATGCTTTCGAAAACATCCCATGGATTTTCTTCGAGTTGTTTGTGGCCTAAGCTCAAACGACGGTTATCAACATCAACATCAAGAACAACAACTTCGATGGTTTCGCCAATTTTGGTGAATTCAGCCGGATGTTTGATCTTTTTGCTCCACGAAAGGTCGCTGATGTGGATAAGTCCGTCAACACCTTCTTCGAGTTCAACAAAAATACCGAAATTGGTAAAGTTACGAACGGTAGCGGTGTGGCGTGAGTTTACAGGATATTTAGCAACGATATCACTCCATGGATCCGGAATAAGCTGTTTGATACCAAGTGACATTTTGCGGTCTTCGCGGTCGAGGGTGAGAACAACTGCTTCGATTTCGTCGCCTACTTTCAGGAAGTCCTGAGCGGTACGCAGATGCTGGCTCCACGACATTTCGGAAACGTGTATCAGTCCTTCAACACCAGGTGCGATTTCGATAAATGCGCCATAATCAGCAATAACAACTACGCGGCCAGTGATTTTGTCACCAACTTTAAGGTCGTCGCGGAGCGAATCCCATGGGTGTGCGCTGAGTTGTTTGAGACCAAGGGCAATACGTTTTTTGTTTTCGTCGAAATCGAGGATAACAACATTGATTTTCTGATCAAGCTGAACGATTTCTTCAGGATGATTGATACGTCCCCATGACAGGTCAGTGATGTGGATAAGTCCGTCAACACCGCCGAGGTCGATAAATACACCGTATGAGGTAATATTTTTAACGATACCTTCGAGAACCTGGCCTTTTTCGAGTTTCGAAATAATTTCGATTTTCTGAGCTTCCAGTTCGTCTTCGATAAGGGCTTTGTGCGAAACAACCACATTTTTGTATTCGTGATTGATTTTAACGATTTTGAATTCCATAACCTTCTCAACAAACTGATCGTAGTCGCGGATAGGTTTAACATCAATCTGCGATCCCGGAAGGAAAGCTTCGATGCCAAAAATATCAACAATAAGACCACCTTTGGTGCGGCATTTAACAAAACCATTGATAATTTCCTGTGTTTCGAAAGCGGTGTTAACGCGCTCCCATGAACGGAGGATACGTGCTTTTTTGTGCGAAAGCTGAAGCTGTCCGCCCATGTCTTCCTGGTTTTCAACATAAACCTCAATCTTATCGCCGATGCGAAGATCAGGGTTGTAACGTACTTCCGAAACAGGAATTACGCCGTCGGATTTAAAACCAATGTTTACAACAACTTCACGGTTGGTTAGACCTACAACAGTACCTTCAAGTACTTCGTGATCACCGATTGAGCTGAGGGTTTTGTCATAAATGTCTTCTAAACGCTTACGGTCAGCAGGAGCATATGCTTCATGTTTTTTTCCGATAGCATTCCAGTCAAATTCAACAGGTGCAACAGGCATTTCAGGTGCTTTAGGAGCTTCTGCTACAACTTCCTTAACTTCAGGAACTTCTGCAACAGCTACTTCAGCAACAGGTGCTTCTGCAACAGCTACTTCAGCAACAGGTGCTTCTGCAACAGGTGCTTCTGCAACTACTTCTTCTACTACTTCTTCTACTGCTGTTTCAACTTCGGCAGCTGGTGTTTCAACTGTTTCAGCTACTGTTTCTTCAGCAGCATTTTCAACATTGTTCAGTTCGTCGTTTACTTTAACGTCGTCACTCATAATTTGTATTCTAAATGTGGCTTTCCGGTGAAGCCGGTTTAACATTAAATTGATTGCTAAGCAGATACGTTGTAATTCCTACCGGAAAGTGCATACATACGTCCTGCAAAATGGGGTGCAAAGGTAGTAAATTATTATTATCAAGCATAGTACGACTTTTTCTTTTTACCAAAAAGATGCTAAACTGGTCTTCCAAAATCCTCCCAATAACTACCTGACTTAACCCATTCCGACGAAGGAGGAATCTCTTCAGAGTATTGCCCAATTCCAATAGAATCCTCACTGCGTTTATAATGACGGTCTGTTCAATAGTGATGACGGGACGTTGCGAATAGCAATCATTCCTACGAAGGAGGAATTTCATGCTGTTAAAAGTGTAATTATTTGCATTTATATACCGATAAAAGTGTCGTTCATTTACACATATATCAGGAAAAAAATGTATTTTTGTACTTATTCATCATGAAACGACACGAATATGTACCGGGAACAAATTGAAAATTTAAAGAAATGGAAGGAAGATAAATTCCGTAAACCATTGATCGTAAGGGGTGCGCGCCAAGTTGGAAAAACATGGCTGTTACAGGAATTTGGCCGTACTTGCTATGCTAAATTCATTTATGTGAATTTTGAAGAAACCCCGGCTTTGCAAACTATTTTTATCAACGACTTTAATATTGAACGGATAATTACTGTGCTCCAGATACACGCTCAAACGACAATAACAGCGGATGATACGCTGATTGTTTTTGACGAAATCCAGTCAGCGGAACGCGGGATTACTTCACTGAAATATTTCTGTGAAAATGCTCCGCTGTACCATGTGATTGCAGCAGGTTCGTTGCTGGGAATGGGACTGCATAGCCAGGTTTCATTCCCGGTGGGAAAGGTTGATTTTCTGGATATGCGCCCCCTTTCGTTCACCGAATTTCTGTTGTCACAAAATGAAAAGGACCTGGTTCGAACATTAAAAGCCAAAGATTGGAGTGTTGTTTCAATCTTCACAGAGAAACTTAAAGAATACCTGCGTTACTATTTTTATGTTGGAGGAATGCCTGAAGTTGTGGATGCCTTTGCT
Source organism: uncultured Lentimicrobiaceae bacterium (assembly GCA_964583325.1). GTDB lineage: Bacteria > Bacteroidota > Bacteroidia > Bacteroidales > UBA4417 > UBA4417. Next base: position 4,829 of record CAZOXJ010000105.1, on the reverse strand, counting down.
CAAACCCGCGATTGGCAGATAGTTCGTCGTATCCAAAACAGAATATTGAACTCCTATGAGGGCGATTTTTCAAAACATGCACCCATTGAGATCGTTCCCCGGATCAGGATGGTCTGGCAAAGCATTCCCTCGCAATTAGCTAAAGAGAATAAAAAATTTGTATATGGCGTACTCAAAGAAGGCGCACGTGCTAAGGACTTTGAGTTAGCGATTCAATGGCTGACAGATTGTGGCTTATTGCTCAAAAGCTACCGGGTATCGAAACCAGGAATTCCTCTGCCTGCTTACCAGGACATTTCCGCATTTAAATTATTTCTGCACGATGTGGGTTTGCTGGGCGCCATGGCGGGACTAAATGTACGAACGATCATTGAAGGTGATGAAATATTTACAGAGTTTAAAGGAGCACTCACCGAACAGTATGTGATGCAGCAACTGCGTCTGGATAGCGATCGTTATATTGGTTATTGGACAAATGACCGAAGCACCATGGAAGTTGATTTCGTAATACAGGAGGCTGGAGAAGTTATTCCCATTGAGGTGAAATCAAGTGAAAACCTCAAGGCTAAAAGCTTCAAATTGTTTTGTGAAAAGTTTAAACCTTCAAAAGCCATCCGTACATCATTATCAGCTTATAAAGAAGAATCGTGGATGGTAAACATACCATTGTTTGCTATTGAAAATAAGATATAAGGAGTGCTGATGTTGAGACCTTCCGTTACGGAGCCACCAGTAATGATTTCTCACCTCGTTCAAAATACCGGTCTGTTTTCACAGTAAGGATGGAACATTGCATGATGGTAAACGGCATTCTGACGAGCAAGGAGTCTTTATAATGGCCATCTCCCCCCCTTTTGCATTTTGGTTAATTCTTTCCTCAGGTTGTTGAAGTAAGGATTTATAAGGGATATTTGAAAGCACTTTCTCAGAATGGTCAGGTAATTGTCTACTGTTTCATTCTTTATCTGCAGTGAAGAAGACAGTTCATTCACGTTTATTAGGTTTCCGGTTTGTGAAGCCAACAATTGAAAGAGTTTATAGAAGGCAGTTTCATTTTGAACTCCCAATAGAAAAACGGATAATTTACCCTATGCACCAGTAAAATTATCGGATAATTTGCCTCATGCGCAGGTAAAAAGATCATCCAGGTCAAGCAGCGCATGAGATGAAAATATTCTTTTTATTTCTACCTAATTTTAGCCGTCAATGGAAGTGTGCAAAGGAACAACACCACCCTGATCCCACTCATTACCGGTGTAGCCTACCCAATGGATTTTTGCTGGAACACACCCAACGGCAACAGCAAGATGCCGCAACTGACCATCGCAAATGCAGGCCCGGATGATACTGGATCATACCGCATTATAGTAAGTGATGTTTTCCACTGTTTTGATATAGCTTTGATAATGTTGGAAGTAGTACCATTACCATGAGCCACCCAAATTGGTCAGGCATAGCCTTAACAATGATTTAACAATGGAGTAATGTTGAGGTAATAATATGCATATATTTTTGCATCATCTAAAAAGAAACAATATGAAAAAGATAATAGCCATAGCACTCATAGGAGTTGCCCTCGTAATTGGAACCAACGTTTTCGCAACTGGTGATATGCCTGCCAATGCAGCTGCAAAATCGAGTGTAAGCGGAAAAGTTGTTGACATTAAAACCGGCGAAGCCCTTGTTGGAGTTGCTGTTGCCGTTGAAGGAACTGATCAGAAAGTATACACCGACCTCGATGGTAACTTCACCATCAACAATATTGATGCGGGCCATTACAACCTTATTCTGTCGCTTATTTCCTACAAAAACAGCCTGGTTGAAAATCTGAAACTTAATCCTGGTAAAAAGGAAGTAGTTGATATTAAGCTGGATGTGATCCGATAAATTCTATTTTTCCTATATACTCAAGGCCATGCATTTTTGTATGGCCTTTTTTTTTATTTTCGTGCATCCGGCATTTGCATTAGCCTGCGTTAAATTTTGCCGGACAGAATGTTTTTTACCGGAACCTGCAAGAAACGCAGTCAACAGACATTAATATCCATGATCCCATCTATGAAACTAATCCTGGTTCCAATACTTTTAATAAGTCTGATAACCACCGTATACCCGCAGAATGCAGAGTTTATTATCTCCGCTCCTGCAGGTGACCTCTATACCCGAATAGATAAGACAAGTAAAACCGTGATCCCAAACGGACGTTTCCTCACACCTGCCGGCAATTGTTTTGCAGTAGCGCCACATCCTTACGGACTTGCAATCAGCAACGATGGAAACATCGCTGTCACTGCCAATTCGGGAACCAATCCGATTTCGATAACCATTATCCGGAATCTCCATTCAGGAAATCCTGATATTCAGCAGGTCCCTCCTACTCCGGCAAGTGATAAAGGTGTGCTGGAATCGGTGTTCATGGGTTTGGCTATTTCGCCCGATAACAAACTGGTGTATGTAGCCGGCGGACAGGCGAATAAGGTTTATATTTTCGATATCGCCAGCGGAGCTGCTTCAGGATCAATAGATTGCAGCCTGAAAGATAAAAATGTTGATTATTCGCACGGTTATATTGGCGATTTGACAATCAGCAGCGATGGAAAACTTTTATTTGCTGTTGATCAGATTGGTTTCAGGCTTATTTGCATCGACCTTGAAAAACGAAAAATGATATCCAATACTCCTGTCGGGAGGTATCCTTTCGGGATTGCTCTTTCGAAAGATGAGAAAACCGTTTATGTTGCCAATGTAGGCATGTACGAATACGGATACATTAAAAAGAAGAAAAACGGCGAATGGAAGCGCAGCGTCGTCGATTCGCCGGTTTATGCCTACGGTTCCGACGAATCAGTAAAAGGAATTTCGAACGATACCATGCAGGTTCCGGCTTTAGGCCCAATAAATTCCGATGAATCATTTTCGGTATGGGCGTTTGATATTAAAAATCCTGTTAAACCCGGAAACATTTCAAAAATTAAAACCGGGGCACTTGTCGGGCAGATGGTTGAAGGCATTCCTGCTGTGGGAGGTTCGAGTCCGAATTCGATTGTAGCAGCCGGTAAATATGTATTTATCAGCAACGGAACTAACGACAATATAACTGTGCTCGATAGCCGCAAACAAAAAATAATTACCCACATAAAACTTAGTCCTGAACCGCTGTTGGCTTCAAAAAGGGGAATTATCCCTTTCGGACTGGCAGTTTCGCCCGACGAAAAACGGGTTTATGTTGCTGAAAGCGGAATAAATGCTATTGGTGTTATTGATGTGGAAACACTTCAAGTGATTGGTCACATTCCAACAGGATGGTTTCCTGCCAAGTTAAAAGTTACACCTGATGGCAGGAAACTGGTTGTTGCCAATGCAAAAGGATTTGGAAGCGGACCCAATGGAGGGAATACTTTTACCGCAGGTCCCGAAGGAAGCTATATCGGCAGTTTGATGAAAGGCACTGTGCAACTAATTGATATACCTACCCAGGATCAACTTGCTACATATTCGCAGCAGGTTATAAAAAATAATTTTCTAATCGAAAAAACACAATCAGCTTCGTTCGACTGGCGTAAAAACAACCCCATTCCACTCTATCCCAAACAAAAGGAATCACCGATAAAGCACATCGTATTCATCTCGAAAGAAAACCGTACTTACGATGAAGTTTTCGGACAGGTTCAAAATGCGAAAGGCGATTCAACCCTTGCCCGTTATGGAGCCAATATAACTTTTACCAACCGTGAAAAAACGGAAAAAGTTGAAAATGCAACCGTTATGCCCAACCACCTGCGACTGGCACAGGAATTTGCCATCAGTGATAATTTTTATGTTGATTCGGATGTGTCAGCCGACGGGCACCGCTGGCTGGTGAACACCTATCCTAACGAATGGGTTGAAGCAACCACACCAGCCAATTACGGAGGAAACCGCGAGTACCGCGAAAATTCAAATGCGCCGGGCAATCTGGGGTTTACAGGTGCTGCAGGCGCCATTTACCCTGAAGATTATAACGAAGCAGGTTCCATGTGGGACCATCTTACACGGCATAACAAAGACTATTTCAATTTCGGTTTCGGAGTAATGTTCGAACCAGGCGATTATCAGGATACATACAAATACGGCGGCATTAAACATTTTACAAATTATCCAATGCCTTCGTCACTTCACAGCCGCACATCCTATCAATTTCCTACTTATAACATGGCAATTCCTGATCAGTTCAGAGTTGATATTTTTAAAAAGGAATTTGAAGAAAAATGGGGCGAAGGAAAGGCCGAAATGCCGAGTATGCTTACCGTTATCCTGCCCAACGACCACGGAGCTGACGAACGTGCAGAAGCCGGGTTTCCTTACCGCGAAAGCTATATGGCTGATAATGACCTGGCAGTTGGTAGAATTGTTGAATACCTGTCGCATACCCCGTATTGGAAAAATATGATGATAGTTATTACCGAAGATGACGCCCAGGGCGGGGTTGATCATGTTGATGCTCACCGCAGTGTACTGATGGTTATTTCGCCCTATGTAAAAAGGAATTATGTAAGCCACGTTCATTATAGTTTTGGAAGTATTTTCAAGACTTTCTGGAACGTACTGGGAATTCCTTACCTGAACCAATATGATGCAGGTGCCAGCGATTTCGGTGATCTATTTACCGAAAAACCCGATTTCACACCTTATTCAGCACTTTCTGTTGATCCCCGTTTTTTCGATCCGCAGAAAGCTCTTGATCCCTTTGATGAAAAGTTTGACTGGCAACAACTTAAATCAGGACCGGCTATCGATAATCCCGAAGATATGAAACGCGAAAGCAAAGAACAGGAAAACTGGAGGCTCGA
>CAZOXJ010000104.1:8387-14369 GCA_964583325.1 uncultured Lentimicrobiaceae bacterium | reverse complement strand
GATACTTATTACCATGGCAACTATTGGCCTTCGGACGAAAAATTCTCCCATAATACTTGCTTTCTTAAATTATTTAGAAGGTGCTGATTTATCGCCGGGCATACCGGGTTGCCAATCTGTCGGTTTCGGAGTAATGACTGTACCGTTTCTCAATAACTGGGTACCGCCGAAAGCGATTTTGTCGCCAGCTGCCAGGCCATCTTCAACTATGTAAGCATCTTTGTACGTTGGACCGGTTGTAATTATTTTCATCTGTACTTTGCTGCTGTCGCCCAGCAAATAAACCTGGCTTATTCCCTGCATTTCAATAACAGCGCGCTGTGGCACGAGCAAAGCTTCTTTTCGTACATCAGTTACTATAAGTACTTTTACATATTGCCCTGGCCGAAGCAATTTATCCGGATTTTGGAATGAAGCTTCAAGTGTCATTGCACCAGTAGTCGGGTCAATCTGCCGGTCAGCAAAGCTCAGTTTCCCGGTATGAGGATACATAGAACCATCAGATAATTTCAAAGAAATATTTTGACCGGCGCCTTTCAGTTGCGAACCTTCCTTGTTTATTTCCCTTACTATGCGAAGGTATTCCTGCTCGCTTATAGTAAACTGTACCCTCATATCACCCAAATCAGATATTGTATTTAAAACTGACGAAGGCCCGGGCCGCACATAATCGCCAACCCTTACTTTAGAAATCCCAATTAGTCCTGAAATCGGTGCTGTAATCCTGCAATATCCCAATTCGATTTTTGCGTTATCCAGAGAAGCCTCAGCAGCTTGTATCGAAGCTAATGAAGCGTTGTAAGTAGCCTGGGCAGCTATAAGTTCTCTTTGACTTACCGCATTGATTTTAGCAAGAGGTTCTATCATATCCAGGTCTGATTTGGCTTTTGCCAATTTAGCCTGTGCTTCTGCCAGCGAGCCAGCAGCCGCGTTTACTTTGGCCTGGTAGGGTAACGGATCGATAGTATATAGCAATTGACCTTTGGTAACCAGATTGCCTTCATTAAAATTCAGGCTTAAAATTGTGCCATCAACCCGCGGATTGATCTGGATATCAGATTGCCCATACGTTTGTCCCGTATATTCCGATACGAGCCTGACATCCTGTTGAACAACATTGGTTACCGGAACTTCGAGTGCAGAAGCCACAGGGGCCGTCTTTTTCCCGCACGAAAAAGTCAGAAGCAGTATCGGTAATACCAGTAGGAATGTAATTGTCTTTTTCATAAGCATATTAGTTTAAAACAATTGTAGTAAGTTCATTTATTGGTTATGGTCTTGGATTCAAAAATTCAGGATTCCAGGTGATTAGAACAAAAGTATCAGCGGATTCAATAATTATCAATAGTACTTTAGCTCAACACAGATAAACTGAAACACTATTAAATGCATTGAAAAAAGAATTTAAACTGTATAAAAGGTGATTTGCTATTAAATCTAATTCAAAGATAAAAAAGATTTCAGGATATTCATACTTATAAATAAAAAAGGATTCTTCTTTATGCCTTCATCACTTTAAATTCAGCATATTTTTTTAAAACCCCATCTATTAATAATTGTATGCATCTCTGATCTTTGTTTTTAGCAGGTCAGTAATTGTGCCTGGGTTTTTTCGGGGATGAACCTGGCTCGGATAATCATCCTGATTTGTGACAATTTACACATATGGGTTGTTTAGGTTACCTGAATTTATGAATAAATACAAAAAAATCCTGCCTGGGGCAGCCAGGCAGGATTTATCGGAGAATATACTTAGATTAATTTCGCGAATTTGTCGAATAGTACAGATTTTGTCCAGTAAGGTGAGCCTCTATTTTTTTATAATTCCCTTTTTCTGTAATTCGTATTTTATGGTGTAAATAATCTGATCCAACGATTTATCCAAACTTGTTGGATTAAGTGTTGAAGTAGTGCCTGACCACAGCAATTTACGGTCGCTGATCCGGTAAAAATTTGTTTCAACCAGGAAGGTTTTGTCTTCCGAATAGTATCCTGGTGAATATCCGGCGCCGTAATAGCCACCATACCCATAACCACGGTAGCCGTAATACCCTCCGTAATACCCTCCGTAAGAAGTGCCGGGATTGTAGGTCACTGATTTCTCAACGGTGGTTAAACGCATCAGAATAATACCGTCGAAACCATCTTTTATGAGTTTGCTCTCCACAGTTGCTATTGCAGTATCGGAAGGTTGCAGGTACGAATAGGAAGGAACACCGACAACACCTTTTTGTAATTCCTTTACAATCTTATCTTCTGCAATCCTCTGCGAGTTTTCATTCCTGAGAGGCGCAATGACGAGAATTTTGGTAAAGGGTTCCATATTTGCATTAAAGGAAGGATCAGCCCAGCTGTTTGTGAGTTTAGTTGCAGGACTGCAACCAAACATGAAAGCCAACAGGCTCAACGGAATAATTGTTTTCAGGTTTATTTTCATTGTTTTTGGATTTAGATGTGATTACTTATTTTTTCTGTATTTAACTTGAGGCAGAGTGCTTTGTGATCATATTATCTCAACAGTTTATATCCATGATTCGCAAAAGTCCTGGTTCAATTCAGCACAAATCACTGTTCACTTTAAAATGATAAGCTTACAACCCAAAGCGGTACTGAATGCCACCCATGATTTGCGTCCTGGAACCCAGGAATCCTACCTCGGCTCTGAGCATAAAATGCTTATTGATCTGAAACTGAGATCCAACTATGAAATTCCAGGGATTCTCGAGCCTTTTATTCAGCGAATATTGCACAGTTGCTGATTTATCATCGTTGAGAGCCCCATCCACTTCGGTCAATATGTTTGAGGCGGTTGTCAGAGTGCGATTGGCTGTTTCATATTTCGCAGCATTAACAGGATTCTTTTGTTCGGCCGGGGTTAATTCATTCCACCACGATTCAACCTGGTCGGAAGTCTCTTCTACTGTCACAAATCCCTCATCCACTTTTTCCTGTAACTGATCAGTTGGAAGCACCTCCGAAAGATTCAGAGAGCCATTGGTTTCGGATGAAAATTTAACCCTGAAACCTCCGGCCCAGATGGCAATATTCTGATCCGGCTTTTTCAACTTGAAGGTTTTGCCTGCGCGCGGACCGAAGACAAAAGTAAAAACCGGTTTATCTAGAGCGCTTACATCAGTCCAAACCACGTTCATATCAAGAGCCAGCCAGCCTCCGCCAATGCCTATTGTAGGGGTAAGCCCGAAACCGGCTGAAACTGCCTCAAAGTTTGCTGTTGTTGAGAAAGATGTAATTTCATTCCACACATTCGAGGTGTCGGGAATCCATACTCCGGCACTTATTTCGGTCGAAGTTTTAGCCATACCGAAAATGCCATAAATATTTAAGAAAGGCAGAATCCACACATCGGGTCTCACCGTTAAAGCACCGGCTGCAGCTTTTGAATCTTTGAAGCGGATTATTTCATCAAGGTCGTACATCGGACCATTATTAAAGCCTACAAACAGGTCTTCAATAATCAGAGATGATTCCTGTTGGAAATAATTTACACTAACGCCAGCAGAATATGGCAGGTTATATCCTTTGGCAGCCGCTTTTGCGCCCCATATCGGAAGTGAATAGGGATATGGCTTTGCTTTGATACTGTCAGCCAGAGCCGCGTTCTTTTTGCCAACTTCCTTATTAGTGTATACCTGCCCCAAAGACATATTCGCAATTATAAAAGTTAAAGCAAGAGCAAGGTAGATTTTTTTCATGAGTAATTTATTTATTAGTTAAACCTATTGCAAGTATTTATTAAAGTTTAAGTTATCAAATATTTAGTTGTTCATTACAAAATAACACGGCAAGAATAGTTAGAACCTGAAGCCCAGGTTGATAAACACCTGCCCGGGTTTTGAATCGGTATTGTCAATCAGCAATTCGTTAAAACCATAGTTGTACCCACCTTCGATAACCAGGAATGCTACGTTGATGCCCAGGCCTCCCTGGCCATATAGTATAAATGAATTTACATTATCCTTAGTAATTCCATAAGGATTTTCGCCCACTTTTAAAGTGAACGCAGGCACTGCGCTGGCAAAAAGCCGAACACTGAGTACACGGTTCATAAACGATGTAAAATTAATGCCTAGTGTCAAAGGGATATCAATATCGCTTACCGATATGTCGCTAAAATCGGCAATGCCAGTTGGTTTATAACCGATCATTGCACTTGCAAACCTGGCACCGGCCTGCCAATAGAACATTCGTCCCTGTTTATAGTATCCGCCTATCTGATAACCAGCTCTGGCTTCTGATTCATAATTACCGGCAGAACTTCCCAACTGGGTGTAGTTTAAACCTCCATAAAAAATGATCTCATTCTTTTTCCCCTTTTTATCTTTTTTCTTTTTATCAGGATCATCATCAGTTTTTCCTTCGTCAGTCTTTTGTGTTTCCGCAGGAGCAACTACCGGAGCCTCTTGCGGTGTTTCAGCCGGAGTATCTTTTGGTGCTGCAACAGGAACAACTGCCGGCGCTACTACAGGTGCTGCCGGAAGGGCTTTTAGTGAATCAGCAGTAGCTGTTTTCAACGTATCTGCCTTAGTAGTTTTAAGTGAATCCGGTATCTCAGTCACTTGCGGCAAGGCGGCATTTGAAATCAGAAAAAAGAGGAATGTGACAAATATTGAATTACGTAATGAAGTAGATCTTTTTGTTTTCATATGCTTATGTTTTGCGTTTAAACGCATTATTTGCCATTAAAAAAAAGAAAGCCTGTAATCTATTCAATAATCAGGGGTGCCACATAGGCAAGCCCTGATTATTGATGCTTACTGCCTACCTCTGAAAATCAAAGCAAAGGATACCGGTAAATCCAAACTGCCAGAGTGTTGCGTAATCAGGAACAGCATATGCATAGCCGCCATATCCAATCCAAACATCGCTGCCAAATGTTGAAATAATGGATTGCATATAAGCTTCTACTTTTAAGGAAACTACCGAAGGTGTTTTTATTTTTACACCCAGCCGGGCATCCCAGGCAAATTTGGTTGCTGTATTATCATTAACACCAATTACCCCAACGCCTAATCCAATGCCGCCGTAGGGATTTATCTTTGCGTCCGGATCAGAGCTGAAATACGAATTCCAGCCTAGCAGAATGTAATTCACTGATCCTTTGTTATCACTTTCAGTACTCCACAATTCACCTGACGGCTTATAAATAGGAAAATACGTATCCATCCGGTGGTATTTTAACTGGACTGATTTGTTAAAATCCATGTAGTATTCAATACCTCCACCGTAACGGAATGCAGCCTCAACATCTGTATAAGCGGCATCGAATTGTACCTCATCGTGAAAGGTGTAACCTGCATCTAAATTCAGGCTGATGGTTCCAGGTTGTGCGTACAGAGTTGCTGAGCACAATACAATGCTGGCAATGAGTAAGATTTTTTTCATAATCGGTTTATTTTAGTGTTAGGAATGGTTAGTATAATTTATTTTCATTCACATTTCATTTATACTGGTCGCTCTTTTGCATTTTCAATTTTCAGTTATTTTGTTCAGCAATTACTTCGCTGGAGGTTCAGCTCCTAACCCAATTGGTATTTTCATATAAAAATTAAGGGAAGAGTTTTTCATGGTGACATCCGGAGTAAGGCTTACGTTAACCAGGCCATAATAGTAACTAACTCCAACCGCCATACTCTTGAGTTCTTTTTTGAATTTATACCCGGCTCCTCCTGTGAAACCGAAATCCAGTCGTGTATATTGATCTTTAACATCTTTAGTATAAGTCAGATCACCATCAAGAGTTGATGTTTCAAAAATATCGTTTGCTTTGGTCCGAAGTCCGGCTTGCGGTCCTGCCTCAAGGTACCAGCGGTTATTGAACCGGTGGTGATACATAATCGGGACATAGAAGCAACTGATCTTTTTTGTCATTGTACCATCCTGGTAAATGGAATCAAAATCGGCATTACCGATCGAATATACAGGCATTCCGGTAGCTCCGACATTGGATTTTACCAATACCCC
>CAZOXJ010000104.1:4009-8287 GCA_964583325.1 uncultured Lentimicrobiaceae bacterium | reverse complement strand
AGAAGCGGTTTAATCATTCTCCCGGGGCAACATAAACATTAAATTACTTTTTCCTTTCAACCGTCACATAGCTGATTTTTCCATTGAATTTTGATGAAGCGCCGTAATTTGCTACCTGGGTACCTTCATCCAGTCCAATATCTGCCATATCATCAACCGAGAATATACCGGGCTGAGTTTTTTCGATCCGCTTCTCGACAACTTTATTCCCGTTTACAGTAATCGTTCCAACTCCACCTTTTCCCATTCCGCCACCATCATACTTAAAGTCGTAAACCAGTTTGTAATTTCCCGGTTTTAGCGGCTGTGCAGCAATGATTTGAGTTGACTCCATACCCAGGTAATTATAGCTGAATGCAGGTTTTCCATCTTTTATGTAGAAAGAAAGTCCGCCAAACCGCCCGCCCTGGCATACAATTACACCATTGCCTTTTGCATCAATTGCTACTTCAGTAGTAATGGTGTAGGACGTGCTTCTGAGGTCAATAAAAATGTCAACTCCCATTCCTTTCATTCCTTCGCCGTAGGTTACGGTGTTTCTGTTACCCATAACTGTTGGCCTGCCCATTAATTCAGCATTGGTTCTTTCAAGCAGACGGTCATCAAGAGGCAGAACATGGTATTTTTCAGCCTCTTTCATAAACAGGGCCTGCATTTCTTTGAGTTTTGCGGCATTTTGTGCAGCTACATTATTATTCAGGCTGAAATCCTCATTTGTGTTGTATAATTCCCATTTATCATCCTGCAGGGTATTGTCGGGTTTCTGTTTCCATGCCGGCCTGTGAATGGTGCGGGCAAACCAGCCATCCTGATATACCCCCCGGTTACCAAACATTTCAAAGTATTGTACTTTATGCTGTTCGGCAGCCCCGGCATCATTAAACGTATATACCAGGCTGGTACCCTCAATCGGATCTTGTTTAATATTGTTAACCGTTGTGGGTGCCGGTATTTTTGAAAGTTCGTAAACAGTTGGAGCTATATCAATTACATGGCCAAACTGCGAACGCACTTCTCCTTTTGCTTTGATACCTGCAGGCCATTGAATGATCATTCCGTTACGTGTTCCCCCGAAATCGGAAGCTACCTGTTTGGTGTAGGAGAACGGGGCATCCATTGCCACGGCCCATCCGGCTGAAAAGTGCGGATAGGTGCTTGGGCTTCCCCAGTCGTCATAATGCTTTAACATATCCGGAACAGTTTCGGGCACTCCGCTGAAATAAGTCATTTCGCTATACATGCCGTTCATTTGTCCTTCGGCACTTGCTCCATTATCGCCGGCAATGAAAATCACAACAGTATTATCCATTACCCCTAAATCTTTAAGGGTCGAGATAAGACGTCCTGCTTCGTAATCCGTTTGTTCGGCAAAACCGGCATATACTTCCATCTGGCGGGTGAACAATTTCTTTTCGTCAGCCGAAAGCTTATCCCAATCTTTGATATCGGCAGGTTTGGGAGCAAGTTTGGTGCCCGGAGGTACAATGCCTAATTTTATCTGGCGTTCGAGGGTCATTTCACGCAATTTATCCCAACCCTGGTCGAATTTTCCCTTGTATTTATCAATCCATTCTTGCGAAACATGGTGCGGTGCATGGGTGGCCCCCGGCGCATAATACATAAAGAAAGGCTTATCGGGTGATAATGCCTGCTGGTAGCGTACCCACGAAATAGCCTGGTTGGTCATGTCGGTTGTAAAGTGATAATTAGGGTCTTCCGGCGTTTCAACCAGCGTAACCCCGTCATAAATCAAAGGAGCCCACTGATTGGTTTCACCGCCAATGAAGCCATAAAACTTTTCGAATCCTGAACGTGTCGGCCAGCGATCCTGGGGCCCTGAAATTGAGATTTCCCAGGGTGGCGTTTCGTGATACTTTCCAAAAGCTGCCGTATTATACCCGTTCTGGCGAAGCACTTCAGCCATTGGAGTAATGGTTTGAGGCCTCACGCCGGTATAACCGGGAAAGGTTGTAGCGGCTTCGGCAATGCAGCCCATATTATTGCTGTGATGGTTATACCCGGTAAGTAAAGCCACACGGGTAGGCGAGCAAAGTGCTGCTGTATGAAAACGGTTATACTTTAATCCGTTATCAGCCAGTTTATCCATGGTTGGTGTGGTAACAGGTCCGCCAAAAGCTTCGGATACGCCAAAACCCATATCATCAATTAAGATAACCACCACATTAGGAGCGCCCTTCGGTGCAGTTACATTAAATCGTGATGGTGGTGTGGCGTTTCGTACGTCCAGATCTGTGTACGTCTGGCGGGCAGGTTCTTTGATAGGGAGTGAAGTTCTGTCGAACTCATCAGCGCTGGCGACCTGCTTTACCTGCTGCTTGCATGAAAGATTTAGCAGGCTGAATGGTAAAGCAAATATGCACAGAATCAGTAAATTTTTAAAAGCGGTTTGTCTCATAGATTAATTAATTTTAAGTTAGTAATCCAGAATGGTGAATTAGTGAAAAGCCCCTGATCTATCCTTGTCTCCTGTATGCAAAGATAAATCTGGAATAAAAAAAATGAAATAGTTATCAATAGGTATATTATGTTGTTCTTAACTGTTACCTTTTGCGTGAATATACAAGGGTTTTCTTAAAGCTCCTGGTTCCTGGTTCAACATCCTAAATAACAGGTGCCGGGATTCATCAATGCCAATCAATCCCATACTCCATATAACCTACTCCGCTGAAGCGGCGACTTTAATCCTGCCGCTTTTTGCCGCTGCCACTAATGCCTGGTAATCTTTTTCAGTCTGATCGGCATAGGCAAAAGCAAAGTTAACCATGGCCTGGTCCAGTTCATCGCTATTTCCTGCATAGCCTGCAATCATAGCAGCATCACCCGATTTGGCATGAGCCAGCGCCAATGCCCAGCCACACAAGGAACTATATTGGGGCAGGTTTTCAATTTTCACTTTATTGGGATCAAACTCAATACCACCCTTCATATCCCGTAACTGTCGCACGTAAAAATCCAAACCACCATACTTAAACCAACCCAGAAAAATATCGGGCGCAGCCTGCAACAACCGCTGGCCAATAACCACCCGTTGACCCTGGTGCGAATAAATTGATTTGGTAACATAAGGTTCAAGAACTGATGGCTGAGCTTCTTTTATCTGGAGAAACAACGGGTCATTTGTATGATTCCCGGTAAGGAAAACAACCCAGCATCGTGTTCCCACGCTACCAACTCCAACAACCTTTCGTACAACATCTGTAATGCGATAGTTTTTGAGTAGGGCTTTACGTTCATCTGCTAATGAAAGAAAATAGGATTCGAGAAATATTTCCATAGCAGCATCGACAGGTGTGCCATCTTTCAGGTGTGTTTCCCTTACAATAAAGGGTGCATTTTCGTGAAGGCGGTATTTGGCATCCACCAGGTCGGTAAGTTTACCAAGCACCTGCATATGTGTCCGCTGACGGGCTTTGCTCATTATTTTTAAGGCGCCTTTATGTGCTGTGCCGGTTACTGATTTTAAAATATCTGCTTCATTGATAGTGGCATACCATAGCTCAAGATATCCCATCCCTGCATATTCGTGCATTCGTTTCCGATATGAACTTACTGCTGCCAGCACGCCTTCTTTACATAAACGCTTATTGGCACCCAGGAATCTTCCGGAAGCCACAATACTTGCTACAAGCCGCTTAAGGTCCCATTCCCAGGGCCCCGGCAAGGTTTCATCAAAATCGTTAATACCGAAAACCAGGTTGCGCTCAGCTGACGCAAATACACCGAAGTTGGCCACATGCATATCCCCACAAGCCTGTACCTTAATTCCTGTAGGCTTAGGACCTGATGCAAGGTCGGCAGCCATTATTGCAGCTCCTCCGCGAAGAAATGCAAAAGGCGAAGTGAGCATGCGTGCATACCGTATAGGAACCAGTTCCTCCAGGCGTGTTTTGCCTTGAGCTTCCAATACTGAAACCGGATCGGCACGTTTTGGCGAAGGATTATATTCTCCTTGTTTGATGCGCGGGAATTTTACACGTAATGCCTTACCGGCTGCCATGCGTTCTTCAATCGTTTTGGGTTTCGATTGAAAATGGGTTATAATTTTTTCTTCCATTGTTTTAGCGAATTTTGTTATTAAACATATTCAGACTAAAGTGCATGGTACATAGTGCTTTGTAATTCAATTATTGACTATGCGTAAATTCGAGGATTATTATATTAATGTACTCTTTCCCTTTTTTTTATTTCAATGTTATTTTGTCCCAACATTTTTCTGCATCACCTGCAACTGATGTTGTAAGGTGTACATGGGTTTCT
>CAZOXJ010000104.1:1635-3909 GCA_964583325.1 uncultured Lentimicrobiaceae bacterium | reverse complement strand
CCAACATTTTTCTGCATCACCTGCAACTGATGTTGTAAGGTGTACATGGGTTTCTGATTGACTTGTGCAAGCCCCGTTTCGGGGCGGTCGAGAGCTAAAATAAGAAACATAACCACGGCAAAAATGACTCCAAGTAAAAGGTTGATCCGGAAACTGCCTTTGCCCGAAATTCCGAATTGATAACCAAGTGCAAGCATCGAAAAAAATGTAATAATAAATAATGCCCAGAGTATTACAACAGGAATCCGGAATTCAAGTGCCATGGTTATCCGTTGGTTATAGTTATCAACCAGGTCATTAATGGATGAAATAAAGAGAGAATAGTTTTCGGAACTGCGGTCCAGCTCGCCCAGTTTTTCGCTGTAACTCCAAAATGTATCGAGGATCTGCTGGGACCTTGTCCTGAGATGGCCGATCTTCGAGGGATCACCGGCAACCTGAATACGAAGATCAACATATTCGACCAGGAGATTTCTGGTTTCGGTACGGAAAGGTTCAGGTATCAAACCTGCCCGCAGGTAAGCAGTCCGGATGTTGGTAACTTCTGCCACTAACAGTTCCTTGCGGGTATCGTAGCGATTGGAAACAATCTGAAATGTAAAAGCAAGCATAAAAGCTAAAAGCCCAAAGGTTGAGCCAACCACAGTGCCAACAGGAGTATGCTGCATATCCTCCGTTTTCTTACTGCGGTAAATTCCGTAACGCTGGCCCATAAATATGGGTATCAGCACAACCAGCAGCGGGATCAGAAACATTCCGGTAATTTCAAGAAAGAACCTGATGTTCATTGTTTTCGGGGTTATTTATTCTTTTTGTTAATACAGTATTAATCTTCTATTTAGTTCAAGATCCAATTTCCGAGACCCATGCAAGAGGGACGTTAAAAGTTTTAAAGGGTACGAAAATCATGGGCTTGGGATTTTGGGCCTGGCAATTGAGATTTATTTTAAGCTTGTTACAGTTTAACGAATTTGTACTAATCATTTCACTTCTTCAATTTCACCAGGTCTCCAGGATTTATCAAACCAGGCTTCAGTAGGGTAGTAAAGGCGCAGTATCATATTCCAGCCTTTCCCGGGAATTGTTTTTATCCAATTGTTCTCTTTGCCAGATGGAATCATTGGGCCAAACCATGCATCTACTGAACCATCCGGATTTACCAAAAGACTCCTGCAACTGCTGAAAACGGATGGCCATGCCTGATCGGTACTGATTATCATGCGCGTATGGTTGTCATATACTATCACCGACCAAAAGTTGCTTGCAGGTATATCAGGTGGCAGGTGCAATTTGTAGTACCTGCTTCCGGCTAAGGGTTTGCCGTTGGCATCGAATGTAGCGGTATATTGTAATTCCTCTTCCATAAACCTTGATCTGATGACAAGTGGTTTATCCGGATTATAAATAATGAGTGCTTCCTCTATTTATAACAATATAAAATTACATCCATTTGTCAGCTCTGACAATAGTTATCAATGAGTATTTTAATACCTTTGAATGCTATTAAAGGTAATTCTTCCTATTTCACGTGATGATGACTGATCCCAAAAGTTACAATTTGTTTCACAAGTTTATAGAAACCTATGCCCCGTCCGGGTTCCACGGGATTGTTCGGGATGATACACTGGTAGAAGAACTTGAGAACTATACCAGGGAAAATAATCAGTTTTTCTTTGTTGGAGACCTGCTCCAGATGAAGATCAATTATACCAGTAAGAGAAGTATTGAAATGATCGGTATTATGCCGGATGACTTCACTCCCTATCACTTAAGGGAAGCTATTCATCCCGATGATGCGATAAGACATGGTAATGGCACTGCCCAATTGTTCAGGATGGCAACCGATCTTTTTATTCAAAGGAAAGGGACGCAACTGTTATCAACCAACTTAAAGTTACGGAATCCTTTTGGATTGTATCCGGATTTGCTTGTTCAGTGCTATTTATTCAATATTGAATCCCAAATAAACACAGTTTATATTCTGCAAATACACACTGATATTGAGCATATTAAAAAGAGCAAGGCTCATTTTCATTATTACGTAGGAGACGATCTTTCCAATTTCAGATTTCCGGATGAGGAATTATTAAGGATAGGTAATCCATTATCGGATCGTGAATTTGAGATTGTGAAGCTTATAGCAAACGGTCTGAGCAGTGAACAAATAGCTGAGAAGATATTCCTGAGCTTCCATACAATCAGCACACATCGCTCAAATATATTGAACAAGACAGGCTTTAATACTATCGCCGAGCTTATTATTGACTTCCAGAA
>CAZOXJ010000104.1:0-1535 GCA_964583325.1 uncultured Lentimicrobiaceae bacterium | reverse complement strand
CGGTATTGCCAGAAAACGCCAACAACATTAAAATCAGTGCCTGTGCGTGTCGAAACACCGGAGCTAAAGGAAAATTTCAGCGAATGACGTATATTTAGCGGAAGAGCAAATGTAATTCCTAAA
Organism: uncultured Lentimicrobiaceae bacterium; assembly: GCA_964583325.1. Lineage (GTDB taxonomy): Bacteria > Bacteroidota > Bacteroidia > Bacteroidales > UBA4417 > UBA4417. The sequence goes on along the minus strand of CAZOXJ010000104.1, from coordinate 1,412 downwards.
CGGGTGTTTTTTTGCAGATCATCTCCTTCCACACCATCAAGCGTTGTATGTCCACCCCAATAATACGTTCCGTCAGCTGCTGCCCAAATACCGTGCGCAAAATTGTAATTAATATGACCCTGTACTGAACCTATTGGAGCCTGCGAACGGGTTTTACCCCCGTAAAAATCATGGTTGGTAGTGTAAAATGCAGCGCCACCTGTTAGTTCCAGCATAAGGTGTCCAAAAGTTTTTGATATTCCCAGTTCCGGTTTAAAAGCAAAACGGTGAGTTCCGATATTTACAAGTTTCTCGGGGTCGTATTGGCCTGTAGGCACATAAACCTGCAAGCTTGCCCCGATCACCAGGTCCTGTTTATACTCTTTAAATCCCGAAATAGGAAGCGAAGGTGCTCCTATAAAATTCACCGACATGCGTATGCGCGCATCGGCCAACCCGGAAACATCGCGCGAAACAGGTTGACCCTGAAAATCGGCAGTACCCGAAAGCCATACAAAGGGTACTATCATGTCGAACTTGCCCGACAGCCCGCCAATATTAAGGGAACGGGCATAGGCAAATACAGATCCATTGATTTTTATTTTTGCATTGTCGAGCGGAACAGCCGGGTCAAATAAAACCCCTCCCGACATGTGTGTGTAGCCTGCTACCATAAAATTTACTCCTTTTGGAATATTTGTGTAGGCGCGAGGTTCGAGGTCCTGCGCACAGACAAGCGAAACCCGGGATAGTAAAACAATGATCCCGATTAGCTGAAGAAGTAATAGTTTAAATCCGCAAGGGTGCATTTTCAATTTGATTTTTTAAAAACAACTCCTAAAAAAGACCCAAGTTCCAAATTCCAAATTCCAAGCCCAAAGGGGGCAAGAGATATGAAAATCATGGATTGAAAAGTTTTAAAAGTCATCGCCTTGGAATTTGAGACTTGGAATTTGTGTCTTGGAATTTAAGTAGACGAGAGACCCCAAACCCCGGAGGGGCTTAACGAAGACAAGCTTTAAAGTCCATTTTGGAATTTGGGACTTGGAATTTGAGACTTGGGTCTTTAACCCGGCAAGTATTTAGTCCTTCGTCACATTATTTTTATCTGCTTTTTTCTGATCCCCTTGCATTAACATTTTACCTATCAGGAAAGCAATAATGATAGCTACATAAAGCTGACCGGAAATAGACAGGAGATAAGCCAGTGTCTGAGTTTCGGGTATGCGTGGGGTAATATCACCATAGCCGACGGTCGACATGGTAATAAAACTGTAGTACAGAAAATGCGCGAAAACAGGGTGTTCAATGTAAGCAGGAAAGTTATAGGCATCAGGATACACCTGGTAAAAGGCTAAACACAGGCTCGCCCCGATAATACCTGCCAACAGGTAAATATTTATGGAAGTGATAAGCACATTTACATTAACTGT
>CAZOXJ010000103.1:9846-14413 GCA_964583325.1 uncultured Lentimicrobiaceae bacterium | reverse complement strand
CTTTTTCCCCTACCTTTGTTCCCTGAAAACTCAAGTATTATGACCTACACAGTAGTAACAGGAGCTGCCGGATTTATAGGAAGCTGTATGGTAAACAAACTCAATAACAAGGGTTTGACCAACATTATTGTTGTCGATGATTTCAGTAATCCGCTGAAAAACCATAACCTTGATCACAAATCAGTTGCAGGTCATGTGCACCGCGATGAATTTATAAACTGGCTTCAAAAACACCACAGTGAAGTAGTTTCTGTTTTTCACCTTGGGGCCCGGACTGATACTACAGAGTTTGATGTTGAGATATTCAACCGCCTCAATCTCAACTATTCGAAACAAGTTTGGGAAGCCTGCACACTTTATGAAATCCCGCTTATTTATGCATCTTCTGCCGCAACCTACGGAATGGGAGAACGAGGTTATTCCGACGATCATTCCATTGTAGATAGTCTTCGGCCGCTGAATCCCTATGGCGAATCGAAAAATAATTTCGATAGCTGGGCATTAAAACAGGAGAAAGCACCGCCATTTTGGGCAGGCATGAAATTCTTTAATGTATATGGCCCTAATGAATACCATAAAGGCCGGATGGCCTCTGTTATACTGCACGCTTTCAAGCAGATAAACGAAACAGGGGGCACAAAACTATTCCGCTCGCATCGTTCCGGATTTGCTGACGGGATGCAGCTACGCGATTTTGTTTATGTAAAAGATGTGGTTGATGTACTCTATTTTATGATGCATGAAAAGCCACAATCCGGTTTATACAACCTGGGAACCGGCAAAGCCCGCGCATTTCTGCACCTCGCCAAAGCCGTTTTCAAAGCCCTCGAAATCCCTGAAAAAATTGAGTTTATCGACACACCTCTCGATATCCGCGAAAAATACCAGTATTTTACAGAAGCTGATATGTCGAAACTGATTAATGTTGCCGGATATCCCGCCCCCTTTTATACCCTTGAAGAAGGTGTTTACGAATATGTTACTGAGTTTTTGGTTGAGAAAAAGTATTTTTAGGTAAAACCAATCTGCCACCTGTTTCCTGGATTTTAAATAACGGATTAACAAGTTATTGTATTCGTTCAGATCACCATTGCATTGGTAAAACCCAATGAATTCTATTGGTAAAACATTATTTAAAAATTGTTTAGTCCATAGCATCCAATTTATTCATAATATTCTGTAATATTGATATTTAACGTCATATCAAAATAGTAATTCGCTCTTACGTCAACCTCACATTGTTCAAATTCAATTGGCTTCCGGTATAAGGAATGATGTTTCTTCGTTAAAAATATTGAAGATCAACAAATGAAGCAGCCTGAGAGAATAATTGCATTCAATCTGAGAGAATATTCCCAATGGCAATTTGCCTTTCACCAATTTCAACAAAAATAAAACAAACCATATGAAAGAAGTAGTCATAGTATCAGCAGTAAGGACGGCCGTTGGTAATTTCGGTGGATCCCTGGCCGGATTATCGGCAACTGAATTGGGTGTAATCGCAGCCAAAGAAGCTATTAAAAGAGCCGGAATCAATGGGAATGATATTTCGGAAACCATCATCGGAAACATACTTTCCGCAGGGCTCGGACAGAACATCAGCCGGCAAATAGCAATAAAAGCAGGTATTCCCGATTCAAAACCGGCTATGACTATAAACAAGCTTTGCGGATCAGGACTCAGGGCTGTTTCGATGGCTGCCCAGTTTATTATGCTTGGTGATGCAGATGTTGTGCTGGCGGGTGGTACCGAAAGCATGTCGAATGCGCCTTATCTGCTCATGCAAGGGCGCAATGGTTTTCGCATGGGACACGGTCAGGTTATGGACAGCATGATCCTCGACGGATTGACCGATGCGTTCGAAAACTATCATATGGGAATTACTGCCGAAAATATTGCTGAACGGTGGAATATTACCCGCGAAGAGCAGGATGCTTTTGCACTCGAAAGTCAGCGACGTGCTGAAGAAGCGCAGAAATCGGGCCGGTTTGCCGACGAAATAGTTCCGGTTTCGATTCCTCAGCGCAAAGGCGATCCAATTATTTTTGATACGGATGAATTCCCGAAACACGGGCTGAAGGCAGAGAAACTAGCAGCCTTAAAACCGGCTTTCAAAAAAGACGGAACTGTAACCGCTGGAAACGCTTCGGGTATCAATGATGGTGCCTGTATGCTTATTATTATGTCGGCCGAAAAAGCAAAAGAACTCGGCGTAAAGCCACTCGCAAGAATCCTTTCGTATGGAAATGCAGCCATCGACCCGGCAATTATGGGCTACGGACCTGTTCCGGCAACCAACGCAGCGCTGGCAAAAGCAGGACTGACAATTGCAGATATTGACCTGGTTGAGGCTAATGAAGCCTTTGCTGCTCAATCCATTGCTGTTGTGCGCGATCTGAAACTTGATCCTGCGAAAGTAAACGTAAATGGCGGAGCTATTGCACTAGGACATCCGATTGGTGCTTCAGGAGCTCGCATTCTTACTACCCTTATTTATGAAATGAAACGCCGTGGAGCAAATAAAGGACTTGCAACACTTTGTATTGGCGGCGGACAGGGAACGGCGTTGATTATTGAAAATATAAAGTAGAAGAGTAGGAAGTCGGAAGTCGGAAGTCAGGAGTAGGAAGTCAGAAGTAGAAGAGATAAAAATCAGCATTCAAAAAAAAAGCATTTAAAAACCTATAAAATGAAAAGACTCGAAAACAAAATAGCAGTTATTACCGGTGGTGCCGATGGACTTGGTCGTGCAGCATCCATTAAATTTACAGCGGAAGGAGCAACTGTTCTGATCTGGGATATGAACGAAGAAAAAGGACTTCTAACCGTTGCGGAAATAGAAAAAGAAGGTGGAAAAGCCTTTTTTGTAAAAGTTAATACTGCTTCCTACAACGAAGTGGAAGCTGCGACTCAAGCTGCTGTCGAAAAATTCGGGCGTATCGATATTCTTATCAACAATGCCGGAATTACCCGCGATGCTTCCATCAGGAAAATGACACCAGACCAATGGCAGCAAGTAATTGATGTTAATCTCACCGGAGTGTTTAACTGTGCCAAATGCATCAGTGCCGGCATGGTCGAAAAAGGATATGGCCGCATTATTAATACTTCATCAGTAGTTGCGTTATACGGAAATTTCGGCCAAACGAATTACGTGGCAACCAAAGCCGGTGTAATTGGAATAACCAAAACGCTCGCACGCGAATTAGGCCGCAAAGGAGTTACTGTAAATGCTGTTGCACCAGGATTTATTGCAACCGAAATGGTAAAAAAGATGCCTGAAAACATCCTGAAATCCATGGAAGAAAAAGTGCCTTTGGGCAGGCTGGGGATGCCTGAAGAAATAGCCTCCGCTTATCTTTTCCTTGCCAGCGACGAAGCTGCTTATATCAATGGAGCAACTTTGAGTGTAGATGGTGGCATTGTAAATTAATAAAAAGTTAGTGCCGCATCGAAAGATTAATATTACTTTCAACATGCCGGGAATACCTGATTTTATTGCAATGCTGTTTTTCACGGAATGCCTTAAACATCAATTTAATACATTTAAAAATCGCTAAAACAATACTAAAAATATGGCTTCAGCTAATCAAGTAACAGGGGGATGGATAATGATCGCTATTTATGCGGCAGCAATTCTCTTTTTCGTAATCCGGGGAGCACTGCGTACGAAAAATATGAGTGATTACGCCGTTGGCAACCTCAATTTTTCTCCATGGTTTGTCGGGTTGTCGCTGGCGGCTGCAATGACAAGCGCTGCAACTTTTGTTATAAATCCGGGACTGATAGCTGCTTACGGATTAAGCGGATTACTCTCTTTCGGACTGTTTTTTCCGCTTGCATCGCTTATTTCGCTGGTTGTGCTTACAAAAAGTTTTCGCCGCCACGGTACAAACGTAAAAGCACTTACACTGGCCAACTGGATAGGAAGCCGCTACAACAGCAAAGGATATGCCTTATTTATTGCTTTTCTTTCGGTTCTTCTCCTCACTTTTATTGTTCTCATCCTTGTGGCAATCGCAAAAGTAATGAGTCAATCTTTAAATGTGAGCGAAATATGGATGTTGTTTTTCGTTGTGGTTTTTGTGTTTGGATATATGATGTTTGGAGGAGCCAATTCGATGGTTTATACCAATACTATTCAGGCTGTTATTATGGTAATAGTAGCTGTAATACTGCTTTCTTCCGGTTATGTTTACCTTAAAGACGGTGTATTTGCATTTTTCGATAAGCTTGCAGCCATAAATCCTGAACTGATAAAACCTACAAACCCGGGAAGCCCGCTTTTCCGCGACTTTTTCGAAATTATTATTGTACAGATGGTAGTAGGAGTTGCTGTGGTTTGTCAGCCACACATTATTACCAAATCACTGCTACTTAAGAAAGAGAGTGATGTAAACAGGTATTTGATTTCAGCAGTCATCATTCAATTACTGTTTTACTCGGTAGTTTTCACCGGTTTATATGCCCGCCTTACTTTCCCCGATCTTACAGCTAACGGTAAACCTCTGGGAGTTGACGGGGTAATTCCTGCTTATGTTGTTAAAATATTTTCGCAGGGATGGGT
>CAZOXJ010000103.1:0-9746 GCA_964583325.1 uncultured Lentimicrobiaceae bacterium | reverse complement strand
TATTTTCTGGTGTATTACGTCTCCCCGTGGATGATAAACTCTCTGGGATTCAGCATGGGTTATTTCGACAAATATTTTACAGGTAAAGTGCAGAATCCGGCCATTGCAGCAGCAACAGCCATCATAATATCGTTACTTGTCAGCCTGACTGTGCATTTTTCGACAAGAAATAAAGCCTCGGTTTAAAAAAGAAAAAAACATTTCAGTTTATGAAAACACCCGATTCGATATACCGCGAAAAGCTTATCAGCATTGAAGAAGCAGTTGGCTTCATTAAAAGTGATACCGATATAATAGTTGCTCAATGCGCTTCGGAGCCACAGGGGTGTATGGCTAAATTTCACCTTGCTAAAGATCGTGTTTCCGATGTAAAAGTATTTTCGGTACTCACTTTAAAACCCTATGATTTCTATATGCTTCCCGAAATGAAAGGGCATTTTGAACTTTGCAGCTGGTTTCATGCACCCGGATCGAGGCAGGCTTTAAAAGCCAAAACCGGCACTGTAACCTACGTACCGAATATGCTTCACCGCGCGGCCACCGACAGGCTTAAAGTACGTCGTCCCCACATGTTTTTCGGAACCTGCACACCACCCGATGAAAAAGGCTTTGTTTCGCTTTCATTAGGCATCACATATGAAAAAGATATTATTGAAGCTGCCGAAATCGTTGTGCTCGAAGTAAATGACCGTTTGCCACGCACTCTGGGCGACACACATGTTCATGTAAGTGAAGTAAATTATTTTGTGGAGTTTTCGCAGATGCCTCCTACCCTTCCCGAGCCACAACCCGATGAAGTTGCTTTGAGTATCGGAAAGCATATTGCCGATCTGGTTGAAGACGGATCAACCATTCAGCTTGGTATCGGGGATATTCCGAATGCCGCGGCATTATCACTTCATACAAAGAAGGATTTAGGTGTACATACCGAAATGATGGTCGACAGCATGATGGAATTGTACGAAGCAGGAGTAATCACAAACAGGAAAAAATCAATTCATAAGAATAAATTCATATGCACTTTCGCCATGGGAAGCGAAAAGCTTTATAAATGGCTTGATAATAATCAGAGTGTGGAGTTTCTGCGCGGAAGTTATGTTAACGATCCGTGTGCTATGAAACAAAACAGCAAAATGGTATCGATCAATACCTGTATCATGATTGATTTTACGGGGCAGGTTTCGAGCGAATCCATTGGCATTGAGCAATATTCGGGAACAGGCGGACAAACCGATACCGCAGTTGCCGCCATCGAAGGCACTGATGGAAAAGGAAAATCAATTATCGCCTGCCGATCGACTGCCAGGGGTGGAAAAATTTCAACCATTGTCCCTTTCCTACCTGAAGGCAGCGCTGTTACACTGCATCGCAGCCATACCGATTACATCGTAACCGAATGGGGAAGTGTTCGATTAACAGGTCGTACTGTAAGAGAACGTACTGCGTTATTAATCTCAATTGCCCACCCCGATTTCAGGGAAAGCCTCAAAGAGCAGGCCGAAAAACTTGGATTTTTATAATTACAAAATCAGCACCGAAATGTTACCAGTTAAAATATTAGGCACAGGCTCGTATGCTCCGGGTACAGTGATCTCAAATTCTGAGCTCAAAAGTCTCACGGGACTTGATTTCGACTCAGAGAAAATCGAGAACAAGCTCGGAATCTATGGCCGCCATATGGCCCATCTGCGTGGAATGGAAGAAACCACTGCCGATTTTGCCGTGAAAGCCGCGCTCAATGCCATTGCAGCAGCTGGTTTAAAAAATGATGATATCGGGCTTATTATTGTCGGAACCGATACGCCGGAATATGTTAGTCCGGCAACTTCAATTATCGTTCAGGGCAGGATTCAGCAAAAGGAAACATGGACATCTACATTTGATGTTTCGGCTTCCTGCGCCAGCTTTACTATAGCCTTCGACAATGCTGTGCGGATAATGGCTACTGATCCTACAATTAAATTTGCGGTCGTGATTGGTGTTTATAATATGCCGGCGTACCTGAGGGCTGATGATGCTTTCGGATATTCCATTTTTGCCGATGGCGCAGGAGCGGTGGTTCTTGGGCGGTCCGAGGAAACTGAATCAAGATATATCGGTAGCCAGCTTTTAACGGATGGAACCCAATTCGACTTTATCGGAGTATATGCAGGCGGCACTAAAATGCCTGTTACAAAAGAAATCCTGGACGCACAGCAACAAGGTCTTTTAAGTTTGAAAGCTATGCCCGGCGACCGGAACGAACGATTATGGCCCATGGTTGTAAACAGGCTTTTGGCAAAATACGATTACTCGATCAGCGATGTTGATCATTTTATTTTTACTCAGATCAACTATTCCGTAATCCGGAAGGTGATGGAAACGCTTGAGGTTCCCATGTCGAAAACCACCACGGTAATGGACAAATTCGGGTACACCGGATCAGGCTGCGTGCCTATGGCATTTCATCATGCTGTTTCCGAAGGAAAAATAAAACATGGCGATCGTGTACTTTTTATGGCTTCGGGTGCAGGACTTGCCGTAGGAAGCAACCTTTTTGTTTACTAAACCGACTCCATTTAATTATGATACAACCTTTATCCCCATCACTTCATATTGGCATTGTAGGAACCGGAATCTACATTCCTGAAACACATATGACTGCAGCGCAGATTTCGGATGCCACAAAAGGGCAATGGAGCGAAGAAGCCATCGTGAGTAAACTTGGCATTGTTAAAAAACCTGTTGCAGGACCTGGCGATGGCACCCAGGAAATGGGCGCACTTGCAGCCATTGATTGCCTCAAAAATACAGGTGTAGCAGCTGATGAAATTGACCTGATTTTATCAATAGGCGAAGAATGGAAGGAATTCCCGCTGACTACAACCGGAATTTACATACAGGAACGGATCGGCGCTGTAAATGCCTGGGCTATAGATATCCAGCAGCGATGCGGCACTTCGGTAGCAGCCCTTAAAATAGCTAAAGACATGATGTTAGCCGATGCAGATATTAATACCGTTTTGATTGCTGGTGGTTACCGTAACGGTGATTTCCTTGATTATACGGATAGTTCGGTTTCATTTATGTATAACCTGGCAGCCGGTGCCGGGGCAATACTTCTGAAGAAAAACTTTGGATACAATGAATTACTCGGCACCCACATAATTACAGATGGAACTATGGCCCGGGATGCCGGAGTTGAATTCGGAGGAACCGAGAAACCAATTACCGATGAAAACTTATCACAGGCTTACCAATCGCTGCGCGTGTTTGATGAAAAGCATATGAAAGAACGTTTGAATGAGGTTTCGATGAAAAACTGGATGACCTGCATTGACAAAGCTTTTGCCAAATCCGGAGTCGAAAAATCGGAACTTGATTACCTGGCAGCATTGCATTTCAAACGTTCGTTGTATTTCAGTTTTGTTTCTGAACTTGGATTAACACCTGAACAAACCATATACCTCGAAAACTATGGCCATCTCGGACAGGTTGACCAGATACTTTCGCTTCATCTGGCCCTGAAACTGGATAAAATAACCGAAGGAAGCATCATTTCGATGATTGCCGCCGGTATCGGTTACGCATGGGGTGCCAATGTTATCCGTTGGGGAAAAGTGAAGGTCAATGATAAATAGTATTCATCTACATAACTGTTTCAATGAATTTTAACTCAGAAATAATAATCAGATATACTTTAAGTCAACCCTAAAAAATACACGATCAGTTCGTAACACTCAATTCAATTAAATACTTTTAACCCTCTAAATTATAATCAATTAAAAAACCTCAATCATGAAAAACAAAGCACTTTTATTTGCATCAATGGCATTAGCTGTTTTTATCGGCTTATCATCCTGTTCCAAGGACGAAAACCTGTCACCAACTATGAAATCAGCTGAATTATCATCTGATAACAAAACCATCAATGTTACCTTTTCAGAAGCTGTTTATTCAAAAGCTGATAATACAGGAGCACTCGACGCATCGTCACTTACAGTAACCGCTCCTGCTGATATTGACTTTACTTATACGGTAACTCATACTGCAGGCAGCTCAACAGCTACCATCAACCTTGTTATTACTTCTGTTGTTCAGGGGACCGAAAAATTTACAATCAAACCAGCTTCAGCAACCGCTGTTTACGATAATGAAGGAGCAGCTATGAATGTTGCTGAGGTTATCGAATCGAACGTTGCTACAAAAGATTTAGGCATCATGGGTCAATGGTTATCCGAAGGCAGCAATGTTGCTCCTCTCCTGGTTACTTATTTCAATGTACTTAAAGTTGAAGCTGAATTTAAAACTGATTATACCTATGTAGTTAACCAGTTTAATATTGGCAATACTACAACTACTCCTGATCTTGTATTTGCAGGCACCTATGAAATTGCTAAATCCACAACCGGCAATATCTGGACGATTACATGTAACCAGGAATTACCTTACGTAGCAGTAGCTTCAGGTATTTTCGAAATAAAAACCAGTCCCGAATTATTGTGGTATGAAGTTGTTCAGACTTCAGGAACACAAAATGTTCCTCCAACTCCTGAAGCAGGCTTCGGAAGTTCAAATGGCGGAACTCTTGGTGTATTGAATGTTCAGAAATTTGTACGCGTTTTGTAAGTGATCTGCTTTGCTTTAAAGCTGAACGTTTAACAGAAAACAGATTGAGGCAAAGCCGTTGTAACTTTTATCATCGGCTTTGCTTTTTTTTCACCACTTTATATGTGCACCATGAATAAAATTACTCTAATCTTCCTGGCTGTATTCCTGGCAAACACTATCAGGATATCTGCTCAAACCAGCAGCGAAAAACCGGCATCTGATGCCAATAAGTTCAACCTGTTCAGTAAGGATATGCCTTTTAATGCCAAGGCAAATAAGGAATTCCAGTTCCTGGCATTTTTTATCACCCAGGGTGTACATACTGACATGTATCCCAAAGCCAGCATGTTTAACGGGCAGTTAGTCGGGAGGCTTTTCGGGCCAAATTCATCTACCACCTCCGATACGGCTATTTCGAATTATGTCGAGCAGCGGATTATACCGTTTTTCATCTATCAACCTAAATTATTCAATGGAAAAGCTATCCTGAGAGCTTCTTTTGAAATCGACTGGACCTGGGGCGACCAGGCTTATGGAATAGGCGGCAATAAAGGAGGGGCAATTAATGCTGACCAGGTTAACCTTCAGACACAAAATGTTGAATTAGAGCTGATTCCGGCAAAAAACTTTGCAATAAATATTGGGTTACAGCGCCTTTACGATACTCCTTACAATCCGTACCGTACCATGTTCGATAAAATGACTACCACCGGATACCGGCTGTCCTATTGGGGCACCGATGCCGTCGGGATTTCGGCAAGGTACGACGGCGATTACCAGAAAGTAAAGGCCGGGTATTACCTTCTGTATGAAAACAATACGGAAGCTGATGATGATGTAACTTTAACTGAGCTGGTCTATCATCGCAAGTTAAGCATGAAATGGAGTGCCGGCGGCTCACTGTATTATGTGCGCGACCGAGGTAAAGGACAAGGCGGCGTTTCTGTTTTCGGCGAAGGACTGGCAAGTACCATGGCGGCTTACAACGGTTGTTTTGTATTTAATATGCAAAAAGATTATAAAGCTGATATTGTGTGGATAGGTGGAAACGTAAGCAGGAATCCTGATTTTCTGCTCGATCCTCTTCAACTCAGCGGATATTTAAATTACAACCTGGGAACCGTGCGTTCAAATACAGATGCCGGTTATCAGAAATCGTCGGATATAGCCGGTTTTGCCGGAAACATCAGGGCTGCTTACCGCTACGGACGAACAGTAAACGATTATGTTTCGGCTGATTTCATATATGCTTCGGGCGATCCCAATGGCATTACCGATAAAAAATATACCGGTGTTGTAACCGGAAACTACTATGGAATGCCAACCAGTATTTTTGTCGGAACCGGCGCATACCTTCTATTCCCACATGCAAACGTTGTAAATCGGTTTACACCGGTTGTTTCTGATATTTCCAATATGGGTTATGGTTTGATAGGAGGAACTGTGAATGTAACCCGCGATCTGATCCCGCACAAACTGAACGTGAAAGCGGGAACCGCAATGGCTGTGAGCCCTGCAAAACCACAAAACGGAGGCAGAAACCTGGGTAGCGAAATAAACGGATCTGTTGCTTATACGTTAGGACCATACATGAGTATTGAAATGCACGCTGCGTATATGTGGCTTGGTGATTTCTTCGATAGTACCGATGATTCGCACGGAGCATCAATCAACGGAAATTCAGCTACACGACCGGTAAACCCATACACAGCGTTTGTAGTATATAAATGGTTAATGTTCTGATAACTCATATAAAACTAACGACGATGAAAACACTTACAAATATGAAAATCAGATCTTTCATTCCATTTTTGCTCCTGTTGCTTGCAGCTTGTGCTCCTTATAAAAATCTTACCAAAATAAGTTCGATGAGCGATTTAAAGTACGATTACCCTGTTAAATACGCCGAATTGAACGACGGAATCAGGCTTGCTTATATTGACGAAGGAAAAGGGAGTGAAACCATCCTTATGATTCATGGTCTGGGTAGCTATTTACCTGCATGGAAAAAGAATATCAGCGAACTTAGCAAAAACTACCGGGTAATAGCTGTTGACCTTCCGGGTTATGGAAAGTCATCAAAAGCACCGCATAGCGGACTAATGACCTTTTATGCCGGGGTAATTGGCGAACTGATACAAAAACTGGATTTAGGTCCTGTTAACCTTGCCGGGCATTCGATGGGCGGACAAATTTCGATGGTTCTGGCATTAGAAAAACCGGAGCTTGTAAAACGGCTTATCCTGGTTGATCCTGCAGGTTTCGAATCTTTTACCGCCGGACAAAAAAACTGGTTTAAAGATGTAATGACGCCAAACCTGGTACGACTTACCACGGTTGAAGCCATTGAATCGAACCTGGCAAGTAACTTTTACCGTATGCCGGAAGATGCTAAATTTATGATTGAGGACAGGATTGCGATGCGCGATGCCTCAGATTTTGATAATTATTGTCTGGCTGTGGCCCGGTCAGTGCATGGAATGGTTGATGAAGCCGTGCTCGAAAAAATCCCGCAGATAAAAACGCCTACCCTTATTTTCTTTGGCGAAAACGATATGCTTATTCCTAACCGGTACCTGAACCCCGGCTTCACTTCTAAAATTGCAGAAAACGGTGCAGCGCTCATCAAAGGCAGTAAACTGGTGATGGTTCCTAAATGCGGGCATTTTATGATGTTCGAAAAACCCGAAGTCTTCAACACCGAAACACGAAATTTTATTAACTAGAAAACCTTTTTACAAAAGTTAATTCTTTTGTAATAACCTTATTGATTGAGGGTTGGAGTGGGAGTTGGAATATCGGTTAGCTGATATGAACCAACTCTCATTTTTTTTGTAAAAATTTACTGCGGTATATTTTGGATCTAAAATCTTGATGAACCTGTTATAAATCTTGCCAGCCATTACTTTTTGATGTAATTTCATCCCAAAATAGTATCAATGAGAATCAAACTTGTTACTTTCAGCGATTTTGCCAACCACCTGTATCCGCACGAAGCTGATTACCTGATGAGTATTCACAAATTCACAAAAGGAGTTAACAAGCAGATATTAAGCACGATCCATCATAATTGCCACCATCAGAACCAGTATAGGGAATACGAAGCAAACATTGATAAACGCTCGTATTCCTATATAAAAACCTGGATTACCGAAATGCTGGATAAAGCGGATGTGGATAAATTTTACGAATGGCTTGCCTATACCGAGAAACAGGTAATGATTGATGCCATTACGCCGGAAGAAGAAAAAGAAATTCTTGCCAGGGTTAAATCAATAAACCCTTCAAATTACTATTTCCTGCGATTTTATGAACTCATCGAAAATTTCAGGGACTACCTGCTGATACGAGTGCGAACCCAGTTTTACAAGCCTACAAACGACTATCTTCAGAAATACGAAGCTGCCTATCACCGAAGCATTGCCATCAATAAACAACTCAACCAGGCTGCTGAGGAAATTATCAGGCAGCATGAATCGCCCGATGGCGATCCGATTTATTTTAACGAATTTCTGCAAAGCACTTTCAGCGATAACACTCTCGATGGCTATACCAGGTATCGGGCTGCGGTGCGGCTTACCTTCTTATTTTACAACTACCGCGACTTTGAAAAGCTGCGGGTTCTGTATGATGAGCTGGATGTAATTTTTAAAAGTGACGTTTTTTATTCGAAACGGCTGCTTGCCAATTATTATTCGAACCGGGCCATGATGCACAGCAAACTGAACGAGCTGGAACTGGCTGAAAAATTCGGGTACCTTTCCATCAGGCAAAAAAACAGCGACTATTTGTTTTACCTGGCGAATGTTTGTGGCGTTCTGTTGCGGAGCGGGAAATACGATAAAGCACTGAAATTGATGAATTTATCAATTCCAGAAACCAAAAAGACCAATAGTTTTTACAATAAGATCGGTTTCGCCAGTTTCTATATCCGAACGCTCGTTTATAATAAAATGGCTAAAAACGCGGTGAGTTATGCGTCAACTTTTCTTGATGCCTACAAAAAAGATATTTTCGAAACCCGCTGGCATCTCTTTTTTGCCGCTTATCTGCAGGCATTGCTGAGTGCCGAAAAATACAGCCGGCTTATTTCAGTGGCAAAGAGATACAACCTGCTGTCACTCGAAAAGAAGTTTATTGATAAAACGGTGTATATGCCTGTTTTGCTTTGGTACAACGAAGTAGCTCTTTATATGGAAGGAAAACAAAGCAAGGAAAAACTCGAGGAAACCATTTTAAATTCAGCTCAGAAATTATTGCTGAACAAATATAAAGCCAGCAGAATCAATGAATTACTTGATAATTTAGCTGTTTCGGTACCAACGGAAATTGATGCAATCCGGGCTAAACTTTATCAGCCGGAAATGATTTAAGTATTCAAAAGATCGGTAAATCAGGAGTTCAAATAAATCTCAGATTACAACTGCTCCCTCAATTCGAGCAGAAACCTTTTCATCCTCAGCAACGATTTTAAAACTTCCTCCTGGGGAGCTTCTGTAGCGTTTCTCTTTCCTCTCAGCTGAAGTTTTGCACCTTCGAGCGTGTAGCCTTTTTCCTTTATTAAATGAAAGATAGAATGAAAATGATCCACATCGTTTTGTGTAAACATGCGGTTGCCCTTGTTGTTACGATGGGGTTTTATAATATCAAATTCCTTTTCGTAAAAACGGATCAACGAAGCATTCACTTTAAACATATCGGCTACTTCGCCTATTCGGTAATATAGTTTTCCGACGGGTTGTTTACGTAAGGCCATGGTTTTTTTAGTTTAAAAGTTCAATTGCCTGCGGCATTCAATTGCCTGCGGCGTTCAAGGGTTCAATTGCTTCGCGTTCAATTGCCTGCGGCGTTCAAGGGTTCAATTACTTAGCGTTCAATTGCCTGCGGCGTTCAAGAGTTCAATTGCTTCGCGTTCAATTGCCTGCGGCGTTCAAGAGTTCAATTGCTTAGCGTTCAATTGCCTGCGGCGTTCAAGAGTTCAATTGCTTCGCGTTCAATTGCCTGCGGCGTTCAAGAGTTCAATTGCTTCGCGTTAATTCCCGGAGCGTTCAAGGGTTCAATAGCTTCGCGTTCAATTGTCAGGGTGTTCAATGAAATTTCACTCCTTTCAATTCACTGTCTTTCAGGTACTTTATAAGGTTGGCAGTTTTTGCACT
>CAZOXJ010000102.1:8417-14549 GCA_964583325.1 uncultured Lentimicrobiaceae bacterium | reverse complement strand
CAATAATCTGTATGTTTCGATTAACGGTGTTACGGCAGCTGTTACCAACGACTCCGACAAAGGAATTGTAAACGGAAAAACGGTACATCGCAATGAATTTGGAATCGATGGCGGAACTTTCTGGTCGCCAAAAGGTAATTTGCTGGCATTTTACCGCATGGACGAAACCATGGTAACCGAATACCCGCTGGTGAATATCGATGAACGCATCGCCAAAGTCGAAAATATCCGTTATCCGATGGCCGGAATGGCAAGTCATCATGTTACAATCGGGGTTTACGATCCTTCAAAAAACCTGGTTATTTACCTCAAAACCGGTGAACCAGCCGAGCAATATCTGACTAATGTAAGCTGGAGCCCTGACGAAAAATACATTTTTGTTGCCGTTGTAAACCGCGACCAAAATCACATGTGGCTGAATAAATACGATGCAACGACTGGCGATTTTGTAAAAACCCTTTTCGAAGAAACTGACAATGAATATGTTGAACCATTAAACGGGTTGATTTTTCTGAAATCCAACCCGGCGCAGTTTATCTGGCAAAGCCGCCGCGATGGGTACAATCATCTTTATCTGTATGAAGTTGAAGGTAACCTGGTAAAACAAATCACCAAAGGCCCCTGGGAGGTAACTGCATTCCAGGGATTTGATCCGAAAGAAACAAAAATTTACTACAGCTCAACCCAGGAAAGCCCTTTAGAAAGACATTTGTATTCGGTTGAACTGAAAACCGGAAAAACATTAAAATACACTTCAGGAAATGGCACGCACACAACAATTGTTTCACCGGATGGAAAATTTGTAATCGATCGGTTGAGTAGTCTGAATGTTGGTTCGCAAACAAAACTGATTAACGATAAAGGTGAATCTGTCCGGTTGATTGCTGAGGATTTAAATCCATTGAAAAACTATAAACTCGGCGAAACATCTTATGTTACCCTAAAAGCCGATGACGGAAGTGATTTATTCGGAAGACTGATTTTACCTGTAGATTTTGATGCATCAAAAAAATACCCTGTTCTGGTTTATGTATATGGCGGACCTCATTCACAGCTCGTTACTGATACATGGCTGGGTGGTGCCAATCTGTATTTTAATTATTTGGCAACCAAAGGATATGTAGTCTGGACACTCGATAACCATGGAACTGCCGCCCGCGGAGCCGATTTTGAACAGGCAATCCATCGTAAACTGGGTGATATTGAAGGCAAAGATCAGATGGTGGGTGTTAATTATTTAAAGTCGCTGCCTTACGTGGATGCATCGCGGATCGGAATTGATGGCTGGAGTTACGGCGGATTTATGACGCTGACATTGAAACTTCGCAATCCGGATGTGTTTAAAGTTGCTACCTGCGGCGGACCGGTTATCGACTGGAAATATTACGAAATCATGTATGGCGAACGCTATATGGATACTCCTGAGCAAAACCCGGAAGGATATAAAAAAGCCTGTCTTCTTAATTATGTAGATCAGATGGAAGGAAAAGTTCTGATAATTCATGGTGCGCAGGATAATACCGTTGTATGGCAAAACAGCCTGCAGTTTATCCAATCCTGCATTCAGAAAGGCAAACAGGTCGATTATTTCGTGTATCCAAACCACGAACATAATGTAGGAGGTATGGAACGGCTGCACCTTTTCAGGAAACTGGCGGAGTATTACGATCAGAATTTATAATAGTACCGGAATTTGCGAAATAAAAAGCCTGATAACTCTGATTATCAGGCTTTTTAATGCTTATATATCATCTCGAAAACAGCTTATCTGAAATCAGAATAAATTACATATAACTTGTTGCTTACTATTTTTAAACTATTACTTTTGCCGCCGATATGAATGTATGTTCCATTCGTTTAACCTAAATCACAATCAATGAAAAAATTATTTGCCATTCTAAGCATTGCGCTGATTTCAGCCTCTTTATTATTTACAGGCTGTTCAAAAGATGAGGATCCTGTTCCTCCAACAATTACCTTTAAAACGGATGCCGGCTATGTTTCAGCCAACACATCAGCCAACTATGGCGACACACTTTATTTCGGAATTACAGCCAAATCCAACGGAACTGATAACCTTGTTAAATTCCAGCTTTTTGCAAATGGTGTGCAATTGCTTGATTCAACGGTTAATACCGCTACTTTTACTCTCGATATGTTTACCGTAAAAACCATACTGGATAAGGAAGTCTGGAAATTTGTAACCACTGATATTGTTGGCAACAGCAAATCGGATTCAATTACGATAACCGGAAATTTTGGTGAAATCAACACCTACAGTTCCATTAAGTTTGGTGCACAAAACAACACTACAGAGAAAGGATTTCTTTCGTTAAGCAACTCAACATCAACATCCTATACGCAGGATGAGGCTTTTGATCATCAGGCTGACATTGATTTGTTCTGTTTTTACGAAAATACAGCTACGAGTGCAAACATGATGGCCCTTGCGGCCCCGGGATCGAACATCAAAGAAATATTTACCGGCGCTACTGCTCCTGAATTTTACGCCACTAAAAATCTTACATTTTTTACAAAAACCACCCTTACTGCAGCCCAGTTCGATGCAGTGCAAAACGATGCTGTAATACGTGCATCATTTGATCCAAATAATAAGTTTAAAAAAGCAAAACTGCTTACCGTTGGCGATGTATACTCCTTTATGCTTGCTTCGGGCAAATATGGATTATACAAAGTAACCGCTGTTGAAGGTACTGAAGATGGCACGTTGCAGATTGCTGTTAAAATCCAGAAATAATAATGCTACGTTTAATCCTGAAAGCATTCACAAAGCCACAACTCTTCTCCAAAGGGTTGTGGCTTTTATTCTTTTTAATTGCCGTGTCGGGAATAATCATAAGTTCCTGCACAAAAGAAGATGAAATTTCGCAATCATCGCTTATCCTTAAAACCGGCGCTATTTATACTCAAAACGGCGCCTTTGTTCCGGTTGGCGGCACAATAAAAATCGGCGTGCTGGCTTCAGGAGCCGGTTCCCCATTGACTTATATCCGCATCGACAGAATTACCGCCTATGATACACTCACGCAACTCGACCGCGGTATTTATATTGGAAGCCAAGGTCTTGACGCAGACTATACCTTTTCGAAAGATACCGCTGCTGTTGAATTGTGGCAGGTAATGGTAATGAATGCCGACCGCGATACTGCAATCCGGACAATAACTGTTAACAAAGGAACCGGAACGGCGTATGGCCCTATACATTATTTTGAAAATATAAAACTCGGTCTTCAGAATAATGATTTAAACGGGCAGTTCCTTGATGTAAATACAGGCTCCGTTTTCGATGCAAACTCAGTTACAGGCCACGAAAGTGAGATTGATATTTTAGCTTATTATTATATCACTTCAGGACTTCCATCGCCTACTTTTACATGCCCCGGATATACGGCAGCATCTGGTTACTATCCTCAGCTGAATAGCTGGCCGGTTAAAAACAACACGCTGTACGATTACATCACAAGCGATAACAACCTTGTTTCAATCAGCCAGTTTGATGCAGCCGAAAATGACAGTTTGCTGGTTACCGCATACAAACCCGATAAAGTGAGCGGCAATTGCAAATACGGCTATACCGGGAAAGTTGTACCATTTAAAACGCAGGAAGGGAAGTACGGATTAATAAAAGTAGTGCATGCTGATGAGGTTGATAATGGTGCAATGGAACTTGAAATAAAAATTCAGAAATAATAAATAACGGATGTTTGAAAGTGAGATCTGAAAAATGAAGGGACAGTTTATCCGAAACATAATAGTAAATCAAAACACTCAGGACCTAAACCCAAAAAGGGGATCGGTAAGTCGTGCCTTTTTAAAGGGAAGCGTTGTTTCGCTTGTAATTCTAATGCTCCTTTCGATAAAAGTTTTGGGACAATCATGCATTTCCGGACAAATAAGTGATGCAAAAACAAACAAACCAGTTCAGGATGCAAATATTACCGTTTCGTCAGCAAAAGGTACAACTTCCGATAAAAACGGGAAGTTTCAGCTATGCAATCTCCCATCCGATTCTATCACTATTACAGTAAGTTATGTTGGATTTGAAACCTATAACTTTAAAACAATCCTGAAACCTGGTAACAACAAACTGCCTGCTTTTGATATTATTCCTACATCCATTAATATGGATGAGTTTGTTATAACCGCAACGCGAACTGATAACCTTATCCTGAACACTCCGGTGCGGATAAATATGATTTCGCCTAAAATGCTCAGCAGCATCCCGATACAAAATATTGATGAGGCGCTGAAATATGCTCCCGGAATAAATTACAACAGGCCGTTCGGGATATACAGTACCAAAGGAATTGTAACTATGCGCGGCATGAGCGGCAAAGAACAAGGCCGTGTGCTGGTATTGATTGACGGTGTTCCGATCAATAAATCGGACGGAGGAACAGTGGATTGGAATATGATTGATATCAATTCGGTTCAGAAAATAGAAATCACCAAAGGCGCAGGATCAGCTATTTACGGAGGAAATGCCATGGGTGGAATTATCAATATCCTTTCGAAAGTTCCTGACAACAAACCATTTATCAGGGCATCAATCGAATACGGGACTTATAATACACTGGGTGGCAGGCTAAGTGCCGGTGGTTCAATAGATTTAAAGAATAAACAGAATTCGTGGTATTGGCTGGCGAATATGTCAGCTAAAATGAGCGATGGATACATTACCCAGTCGGATGCTGATGTGAAATCGAATCCGTATATCGTGAAATCAAATATGCAGGAAGTCGGGGCGAATATCAAGACAGGCTATTCCATAGGCGGCAAACACAATTTCGACGCAACCATTAACTATTATAATGATAAGCGCGGAACGGGTGAAAAAGTGTATCAGCCCGAAGGGAACACAACTGATCATGATTCGTACGGTACAATTCTGAATTACCGGGGTTCGTTTAAAACACTGAAAGTGAATTCGTCAGCGTATTTTCTCACCGAAAATTACAAAAAAGTGAACGAATACCTCAAGGACGATTATACATGGTATGATGTTTTATCAACCCGCCGCGATTATGGCTGGTTTACATCACTTACAGCTCCTCTGGGCGATAACCATCTGATTACCGGCGGCCTTGATATCAAAAACGGAAGCGTGGATGCTTACGACAAATATTTCACCTCAACGGATATAGTGTATAACAAAGGCAAAATGACTACGTACGCCTTGTTTGCGCAGGATGAAATAAAACTATTGAATGACAGGGTAAGAATAATTGCCGGACTTCGTTTCGATTTGGCGCAATTTCACGACGGAGGGTTTTATATCGAGTATCCTTCGATGGAAACCGAGTTTATGGTCGGAGGCGGATACGAAGTTCCGGAAATGCCTGAGCAGAACTGGAATGCTTTAAGTCCCCGGATTTCGACGCAGTACAAATGGAACGAAAACGACCGTGTTTATGTAATGTATTCGCGCGGTTTCAGGCCATCGGTACTCGACGATCTTTGCCGTTCGGGCAGGATAAAAGGAGGTTTTAAAATTGCAAATCCCGCCATACAGCCCGAATACCTTAATAATATCGAAACCGGCATCGACCTGAAAATAACCCAAAAAGCAGCTTTCACCAGCTCGGTTTACTATTCGCGGGGAACTGATTTTCAGTATTATGTAAGCAACGGCGAAACCATTGATATGGGATTCGGCGAAAGGCCGATTTTTGTGAGAGCTAACATCAGCGATGTAGAAATGTATGGTGCTGAAGCTGAATTGAGGTACGATATTCAACCTGCAATTACTCTTTTTGCCAATTATGCGTACACGCATTCAACCATTCTCGATTATCACAAAATTTCCGGAAACGATACTATTGACCTGGCCGGGAATTTTTTAACCGATGTTCCCGAACATATTTTTTCGGCAGGTGCCAATTGGAATAACCGCTTTGTAAACACCAGTATATTTGTTCATTACAACGGATCAATGTATATTAATGATCAGAATACGGTGGATGAAATACTGCTTTCGGATAAGTATCCCGCTTACACGACTGTGGATATGAAATTGTGGAAATCATTTAAAACGCATTATAAACTTTCGCTGAATATTCAAAACTTGTTTGATGTCGAATTCTATGACAGCAAATATGCTGTTTGTCCGGG
>CAZOXJ010000102.1:1216-8317 GCA_964583325.1 uncultured Lentimicrobiaceae bacterium | reverse complement strand
GATGGATATTCGCTTTACGATATTCTGAACCTTTCCATACTGAAGAAGAAAAACGAGGCTGAGTTCCCTCCTATCATTGATTTATATGTCGAAATTGAAAATAATACCGGCGAAAAAGTTGTTTTCAGCTGGGGCGAAATTTATTATCCTATTCATCAGCATGAAATACTTATTGCCACACAAGTTGCACGCATTGTTCCATCCAAAACAAAGGATTTATGGCCGCTTCCAACTGATCCGAAGGTAGTGGTTGCTTCTGATTTGTATACCCATCGTAACATCAGCAACCCGGTTAAAATTACTGTAAAGTCCTATTCAGGAAAGTATGACATTGTAAAAGGTTTAAGCCCGATGTACAGCAAGAGTTTTAGCATTTCGGAAGAAGGAAAGCAGCTGGCCGAAATCAGCACTTTACCATCCGGAATGGATGAACATACATATCCGGCGGTATTTTACGGCCGTGGCAGAGGGATACACGGCACAACTCCTTTTACGGGTGTAATGCTGAAAGAATTGCTTGCTAGCTATGTGAAGGTAAACGAAAGCAGCATAAAAACCGGCTTATTCGTAATTGCCGGTAAAGATGGTTACCACGGCACCTATAGTTTCAGCGAAATGATGAACCGCAACGACCAGGCCGAATTTCTTTTGATCCCTTCAGTAAATAACCCTGACGGCGGAGCTTTTGAAATTTATCCTGCAGCTGATTTTTTCTCCGACAGGGCTATCAGAGCGGTTGAGTCAATCAGGATTGTAAAGTAAGATTGAGTTCAAATCCAATACCAGGATAGAAAATAATTCTGAAAAATTGTTTCAGATAGTATCTCGTCATCTGCAGCTATAAAAAAAATATCTGGCAAAAGATATGCTTTTGCCAGATATTATTTTTTGTACAATTCAATTAATACACTATATGCTTGATTGTTTGAACTTTATCTCTATTTGTGTTCTTAATAAAATACAATCCGGATTGTAAGTATGTTCTAACTGTTAAGGTTTCATTCTCTGGAATTGCGTGGTAAACAAGCTGTCCTTTGCTATTAAATATTTCCAAAACATTATTTCCCCCTGGAATGGTAACCGTAAACTCAGAAGAGGAAGGATTTGGAAAAGAATAAAATGAGGTAGCCTCCATTGCATTTGTTCCTGTTATAAGAATACCTGAAACTATTATTTCGTCAATTTTTGATATCCCTGCCGGAGTTACGGCACCACCAAGCACGTCTGTATTGGAAGTCATTATCCAACGAATATATACCGATCCTGATTGGTTTTGACATTCAGCAGGAAGATCCAGGTTTGAAATAACACCTGTAGTCCAGTCATTTGCAAGAGTTACACTTCCGCCCTCAATATCTGCCCAGGATCCCGAACTTCCTATTTTGTACTGAAGTTTAAAGTCCCGGGGACCGCCATTAGTGCCACCAGCGCGTTGTTTGAAAGAAATTTTTACCTGATCATAACCAGTAGTCTTGAACTTGATATTCCAGTTCTTTAAATCCATACCATTATCCCAACCTGTAGCCGTAGCAGCATAATCGCCGCTTACCTGTCCATTTGTCATTGTAATGTCATTGGTTCCTTCAACACGAATAGTTCTGGTCAGATTGAGTTGATTTGTGCCATTTTGCACCGTATCACCTAATTGTCCGGTAGGAAATGTCCATTTCACGATTTCTTCCTGCGCCTTGGCGAGTTGCAATACTGGAAGCAGGAAAATTAAAAGGAGTAGTCTTTTCATCATAATTTTTGTTTTTAAGGTTAATTATTATTTGAGAGATTTCAGAACCGATAACCGGCATCAACCAAGAAGAACCGGCTGATACCGAGGTTGCCTTTGTTATCAGTATATATGTTATTTGTCAGGTTTTGAATGGTTAATGCTATGAAATAGTGGTTGGCGAAAGCACGCGATATTTTTGCATCAAAGCGGTAATATGGAGGCATCTCTATCAGGTTTTCATCATCAGTAAAAAGCGAACCTGTATATTCATAAACCAGCATGCTGTTGAAATATTTATTTCTCCAGTTTAACATCGCAGTGAATCGATTTTTGGGGACTTCCATCAGGTATTTACCTGAAAGATCTTTTGCTACAAATTGGACAGTATCAAATGATTTGATTATTGAATGATTGTAAGCATAAGTTAAAGTTAGTTCGAGCGATTTCTGAGGATAAATCCGTAAAGTAGCCTCTGCACCTGTAACCGCAGCTTTACTTACATTTTCACGTTTTAAAATTGGTTTTGGGCTCGAAGTTGAATAAACAGTGTCGCCGGTACCAACAAAGTATTGAAAGTTGTTACCTACCGAATAATATACCGATGGCTCAATGCGCGCGTATTTAGAGATTGCGAATGAACCACCGGCTTCAAAATTATTTAAGTGTTCAGGTTCCAGTTCAGGGTTAGCCAATTTAAACCCTTTCGAAATGCTACCGCTCCGGCACATATCGTCAAGTGTTCCCGGTCTGAAGCCTGCTGCATAACTTAAATATACTGAATTTGTGCTGTTTAAAAAATAAGTAGCACCTAGTTTCGGACTGATGGCGAGCCAGTTTTTATCATTATAATTTCCTACATATTCCATCATATAACTATTGGTGACCGAAGGAGCTGCAATCAGGAAAGCACCATCCCTGAAACGAATAGCATCAGCCCTTGCCCCGGCAACAATTTTAAGCCTGTTATTCAGCAAGCCGAACTCATCCTGAAGAAACAGAGCATATGCATTCATTTTTCCTTTATTGGTGATAGTATCCGTTGATGTGAAATAGATATCGGAAGCATCAACACCACTTAACCGTATATCGGAGCCATAGGTGAGTTTGTGATTAGAGCCGGCTTTGGTGGTTGCCGAAAGCCATATCCCGGCATCATTACGGTGCGAATCGGTAAGATACAGAACATACTGCGTTATAGAATAAGGAGGCAACTTATCCGTTTTTAACTGTTCTTTCTGGTTCATATAGTTCTCGAGCTGCATGTACGAGTTTACCATGAATGTAGTTT
Source organism: uncultured Lentimicrobiaceae bacterium (assembly GCA_964583325.1). Taxonomy (GTDB): domain Bacteria; phylum Bacteroidota; class Bacteroidia; order Bacteroidales; family UBA4417; genus UBA4417. The sequence continues at coordinate 5,306 of CAZOXJ010000102.1, read as the reverse complement.
TGCCTATATATCCCCGGTAGGTTGCAAAGGCATGATTCGTTTTATATTTGTAATATCCTCCTTCAGGATCGTAAACCTGAACGCCATCACCTGTTTTATTGTCAAAATAAGTATAACCTATATTTATCTGACTGCTATCGGAAAAGCTGTAAACCAGGTTTCCTCCAATATTAAATTCCCCAAGAAATGCTTTAACATCAGTGCTGTCGCGAAGATCTTCAGGTGCAATAATATATCCGTCTCCCTGCCTGTAAAAGGAATTTATGCTCCAACCTAGTTTAGGCGCAATTTTGGTCCGGCCGCTCAGCCAGGCCTGCCCACCCAGTGTATTGTACGAACCAAGCGATAACTTTATACTTCCGGTTGGTTTTTCAGGGATGTCCTTTGTAATAATATTAATAGTACCACCCATAGCATTGCCACCATAGAGTGCTGAACCCGGACCTTTTACCACTTCAATTCTGCTTACACTTTCGGTGTTGATCCTGTTCCAGTTCACTCCACCACCATCAGCCTTGTTTAGCGGAACACCATCAAGTAATACCAGTGTACGTGCTGATCCGTTAAGCCCGCGCATATTTACAGAAGCGTTTTTTGAAAATATCCCATTTTTTCGATCTACAATAATGTTGGCTTCTGTACGTAACAGATCATCAATGGCAGTCGACGGCATTTCCATTATTTGTCCGGCAGTAATAAGGCGCACTGAAGCGGGTACTTCGTTAATATTGCGTTTAGTGTGTGTTGCCGTAATTACGGTCTCAACAATCTCCGATGTATGCGGAGCTAATCGGAAAATAACTTTTTCGGAACCAGTTGCAGGTATATTTTGTGTTATAATTAAGCTCTGATACCCGATATGCGAAACAACAATTGTTACCTGGCCGGTTTCGGGAATATGCAGGAGAAAGTAACCGTCGGAGCCAGATACAGTTCCATGATCAGTTCCTGAAATAATGATGTTTGCATTACCAATGGGCTTATCCCCGGGTGATTCATAAACAAATCCCTGGATTTCCTGTGCTATTAGATGCGCAGGTATAAACAGCAGTATAAGTATGAGTGGTTTTAACGCTTTAATCATCTCTATTTCTGAACTTTAATATCGGCGATTACATATCCTCCGGGATCATTCTGTAACGATTTGATGCTTATCAGCCCCCTTTTGCCTGCATTGGGACCTGCGGTTATTTGGAATGGTATCACATACCCTGCACGAACTACTTTAAACTTACGTTTGCCAATAGTGGCTGAAGTGTAATTGGTTATGATTATACTATCGTTATACGCCTTATTAAATGCTTCTGCATTTATGCTCAGGCTGTCAGGCTTGTAACGTGTTTCATTGCGAGGTAAGGCCCAGTTTGAAATGAAAGGATAAAAAAGTGCCACATCACTTTCACCCGGCGAAGAGAGAGTGAATTCGGTACTTGGAACTAACAGATCACCAAAATAAGTTATAATATTAATGTCAGTTTGATTTGAATCCGCATCTGATTTTGTATATGAAATCCCTCCGGATAATGAGAAAAACGAGTTATAATCCAAGTTATTTTGTGTCCCTAAAACTACTGAAGAATAGAGTGTTATCGGACCAAAAGCTGAAGTAGAATCTTTTAGGATGGTGATGGAAGTTGTAGCAGATTTCCCGTTTTTATCCCGGGTAAAGAACGACCATTTCTCAAAACGCGATGCTCCGTATGCTATGCTTCGGCTATAGCTGAAATCATCGGAGTACATACCGCTGTCAAGGGCTGTTTCGGTGCCGTTTTCGGTAGTTAATGTCACAACAAGATTTGTAATAGCGGCATCGCCTTTATTGCTCATAATTCCTATTTTATAAGTGAATCCTATTGCTACAACGGCAGAATCAGAAATATAGCCACTTTCAGCTATCAAATGGAGTGATGGCGGCGACTGGTTGTTCTCTTTTTTGCATGCAGATACCCAGGTAAGCATCGTAATGATAAGAATGCAGATTACAAGTGGGTTTCGCATAGGATATGAATTCGAAATCATAACGTAATCAGCCGGATTTCAGTGTTTTATCTGAGTGTTAGTATTTGAGAATATTTTTTCAAAAAATGCATTTCGCACTTTTGTTTTCGGAGCGATAAATTTATTGTAGCGTAAACAACAAAAGTCTGGGTTTTGAATTAAAATGTTCAGGCAACTATTCTCTGCAGGTAACAATGAACCGGCTCATTAAAACCTGTTATTTAATCCAATACAAATATTTCTACTTGTTGAATCGGCCAAAGATAAAAGCCCCTGCGGTTGCTCCAATTGCGCCGAAAATAAAATGAAGTGAGAAAGGATACAATAAACCGTTAAGCAATGATCCGAAAGGTATCCCGGTTGCCATCATAATTACCTGGCGGGTAAGAGGAATGGAAGAATAAGCCAATCCACCGGCAAGGGCTATGTAGAGGTAATTTGATTTCCCGGATCGGTTTATAATCAGATCACCGATTAAACCTGGCAACAGAAGCGTGAAAGGCATAAACGCATTTCCAAAATGGAAAATGGGTAAAAAAGCTGAAGCTGAAGCGCCTATTGACGAAATCGACATTGCATACCGCTGACGGCTAAGAGTTTTACCGGCCATAAAAAGCAGCATGAATTCAACGCCATGATGTCCGGGTAGCTTCAATGGGATATTGATCCGCTCGCGCACAACCACAGCAAAAAAACCAAGCAGCAGCAGTAATCCTATTTTCAGCAGGTCGCTGGCATTGTCAATTTGAAATACTTTTAATGTATTCTTTTGATACATGTTTCCATTGATATTGTCCATAATCTTCATTTTGTTCTACTAATAAAGTTATTGCTTTTTGGCGCAATACCGGACGAATCCATCCATTAGCCATTATTTTATCACCATGTGGAATTTCTGCCCCTTCTTTTGTGGTGATATCATCTAAACTCAAGTGGCGTTTTAACTCATCCGCGGTAAATATTCCTTCTGTCGCGCGCAGATTAGGCAGCCATAAAACCCGGCCGTCGTTTCCAGCATGTCTTAACCCGACAGCTGCAAGCGAACCTATTACGCCGATTTTTTCACCTGTTAATCCTTCCAGAAAAACATTGTTCCGCAAGGCGAGTTCATGAGCTTCATTTTTTGTAAGCACTATTTTTTTAGCAAGGTTACCCCACTTTTCAATTTCATTTGTAACAGCATCCGCTGAAACAACACATAAACCGGCATCTGAGCCCGGGGCTGATTCACGAAGCAGAAATTCGCGACAAAAATCAATGAGTTCAGATTCTAGTTCCGGGCTACATTCCACAAGCAGACACGCTGAACTGTTGTGTGATGTATAAGGAATATCCTTGTGAACCAGTAACTGATGTCGTGTGATGCATTTGAGTTTGCAAATTCCGGTTTCCTCCAGCATACTTCCCAATTGCCGGGCGCGATGCCCTGTTCCCCGGCTTTCGAGGTTATCGGTATCGTCGATGCCAACGTAATAAAGCATAATTTCCCCGATATGATACATGTTTCATATCCTGCACAAAAGTAAAACACTTATTCAATAAAAAAAGAAGATTTTTTTACTTTGTGTCAAGCCCAATTTGCGTGCATCAGCAATATGCTTCGGGAAAAAGATTAATAATCAGGCACATAATAATCGCCAACGCCAGACAAGTTACATACTTTGGCGTTTATATGAAAATTCTCAGCAACTATAAAACTACAACTTAGCAGAGCCTTGCTTGTAGCAAGAGAATTTCATAAACATAAGCAGATAATACATGCCGGCACTAATTCCCATAAGGGGTATATTTGCAGCAGTGATTATCACTTTCAACATTCAGGAAATGCATAATTAATAATCCGGATGGAGTGAAACCCTTGCCATTGGCACAAGAACAAATAACATGATTTTTATGAATGGTATATTTTAACAAAAGTTTGAACGGCTTCGAAAAAAATATTAGTGAAGTGGACTACAAATCTGTTCCTGCGGTGGATGAATTTCTATACTACAAGTTTTAACTAAATAATACTGTAATGAAAAGTCTGTTGGTTATTGTATTAGCATCGTTCTTTTTATTTGTTGTTAGTCCCGGAATTGCACAGGATGTT
>CAZOXJ010000102.1:0-1116 GCA_964583325.1 uncultured Lentimicrobiaceae bacterium | reverse complement strand
GAAGAACTTGAGAAAATGAAGCATGGTTCTTTTTATGTAGATCTTCGTAAAAGAAAGCAAATGATTGAATAAAAATAAAAAGGGCCATAATAAAATATAACAATTTGTGTATCCTAAATAAAATAACGACTTGTATGTGCCTGACATACAAGTCGTTATTTATAATTTTGAGCCACTAATGGGACTCGAACCCACGACCTGCTCATTACGAATGATTAGTTCAATAATCAGCTATTGCTACTCTGACAAGGGATTCAGAAGGAGCATAGAATGGCATGGTAAAACATTAGGGTAAACAGGGTTAACTATATGCGATCAAAACATAAATAATTACAAATTATTTTATGCATAAGTAACAATTTACTCATTTATGCCTACATTTGTTTTCTAGTGAACTTTTGGCAAATGAATGACGAAGATAACAAAAAAGAAGATCCCATAGTCAGTACAAAAAAGACATGGAAAACCATCAGTACTATTCCAACAGAGAATATAGATATAGAAAAGATTAAAGGGAAGGCCTTTAAAGATAGGGTATCTTATCTTGCTATTCGTGGATGGCTTATCAATATAGAGATTCGGAATAGCCAAAAATATATCTACGCTGTAAAATACTTTAATAGGAAGAAGAGAAGGATCTATTTAGGTAACAGCGAAGATGGACAAGATATTTTGAAAATAAGAAGTTCAAACCCTCCAGCGGAAGTTGATTTAACTCAACTTATTGCCATTAACTTCAAGGAAAGAATATATTATCTAGCCATAAGAGGATGGAGAATTGAGATTGAGAATCATGACAATGAAGAATTCATTTATGCTATTAAATATATAAAGAAAAAAAAGGAACATATCCCCTTAGGGAAAAAAGCAGAAAGACCAGATATAGAGGATATCGCTTAAAAGTAATATCCAAGACTATTTTTTTATACGAATTTGAAATCTATAACTTTTAGTTATTCAGGCTTAATGCCAATATCATGGTTTGCCAAGTTAAGTAATATCATACATTTAGTTTCTGCGAAGAATCCAGGTTTTCATTGTACTGTGCCTACCTTATTTGGCTGAAATGGCATTTTCCGCACCGTGGTGGCATTATTATCAAAAATGTATACAAAC
>CAZOXJ010000101.1:0-14920 GCA_964583325.1 uncultured Lentimicrobiaceae bacterium | reverse complement strand
ACGTACACCAAATTATGTTGAAAAACACTTCGGTAACGCTGGTTTTACCTCCTGATGTGGAAAGTGACAAAACTACGGCTGAAGCTGATTATAAATCCGAAGCAGTAAGCAATACCGACACAACACATTCTGTTTCAAATGTTTTTCTTGCGCTTACTATTTTAGCCGATCAGTTAACAATTGAAAATACCCGATTTAGCCTCGATAACAATTCATCTCAAAAATTGCCTGTCGGAATTGACTATGCACATTTGCATGTGAGCGATATAAACGCCGTTATCCGGAATATAAATATTGATTCCCTGGGCTACAGGGCCGAATTTACCAGTTTAAGCGCTTCCGAAAGTTGCGGGCTGAATGTAAAAAAGTTTGCTGCCAACGCCAGTTTTACCGATAAGCAGATGGAATTAAAGAATCTGAACCTGGCGACTTCCGCAAGTTATGTTTCGGGCGATATGAGCCTCGGTTATACCTCCTTTAACGGCTTTCTGGCAGACTTATGGAATGCTGAAACAGCTTTAAGACTCACAAATACAAGCGTTAACGCCAACGAAATATTCCTTATCGTCCCTTTTCTGGCTGATGATCCGTATTTGGGCAAGTTTAAAAATTCCGATATTCTTATTTCAACCGAAACGGATGGTAAAATTAACGACCTGAATATCAAAAATCTCGAACTCACCATTTTGGGAAATACGATTTTGAAATCGAAATGCAGGCTTACCGGGTTTCCTGATCTTAAAACACTCGTTTTTGATGCTGACATTAACAGGCTTTCGACCAATCCAGCCGATATTACACAATTTGTTGATCCGGAAGTATTTGCAGGGCTTAAGCTGCCTCCGGCCATCGAACTGAATGGGAATGTGCAAGGGAAAATCAATTCCATAAAAGGGAATTTCGAATTCACATCGGCTTATGGCAATATTGCGGCTGATGCCTTTTACCAAAATTCAGGTTCCGCCGGCCGCGATACATTCAGTATTGATTTTACAGCTCACAATATACTTGCAGGAACCATTCTGTCCGATACTTCCATAGGCAAAACCAGTTTCACGGGCCAGGCTGCCGGTTCGGGAATAAGCAATAATGATATTTCAGGATCAGTGCATCTCGATGTTCAGGATGCTCATTATCATGCCTATACCTACAAAAATATAACACTCGATGGCCGCATGGGTGGAAAAATGATTTCGGCAACAGCTTCGTCAACCGATACCAATCTGAACTTTAAACTTGTTGCGGATGCTGATTTGCGCCAGGCGAAACAAAAATTTACAACTCAGCTCGATCTCATAAAAGCAGACCTTAACGCACTGCATTTCACCGACGCGGAAATGAGTATCTCAACACAGCTTACAGCAGCAGCAAGCTATGCAGGCTTTCAGGATGCGGATGCAAATCTGCGAATGACAAATACAAGAATTATCAGGCCCGATAGAACTGTTCCTTTCGATTCAGTTGTAATTCAGGCTGTTTCATCAGCTGACAGTCTGCAGATTGAAATAAATTCGGATGTATTGGATGGGAAAATGTTCGGGAATATTCCACCCCAGAACCTGGGCAAAACCTTGCTATCGGCCTATAAAAAATATTTCGGGATAGCTGATACGGCACAATCCATCGCCGGTCAACACATGGATTTTACCATGAATGTTCATATTCCGGCGGATATCGTCCAATTGTTCTCGCCCCAATCCGAAGCGCTGAATATCAGCCACATGAAAGGCGGATACAAAACCGATAATAACAAATTATCAGTCGAAATAAAGCTGCCCGAAGCAATGTTTTCGGGAATAAAAATTGATTCGGTAAATCTCTCCGTTGAAGGTGAAAACGAGAATCTGAACGTGGATATGAGCCTTTTACAACTGGCCTACGACACCCTGGTAATCGAAAAAATCAGGATAAAAGAGCAGATCAGCAGCGGCACAATTCACTCCGAAATAAGCACGCTCGATTCAATTGGTAAGCCATCGTATTTATTTGCCAATAAAATTGAATCAGATACTAATTTTTTGAAAATCAGTTTTCTGCCTGATGGATTGATCCTTGATAATATTCCCTGGAAAACAGAAGAAGGCAATATGCTCGAAAAACGTGGCCGCAGATTAATTGCCGAGCATTTTGTATTTTCAAACGCTGATCAGTCCATCGGAGTTGTTACAAGCGACACCTCTCAGAAAATTGTATTCGAAAATTTTGCGATTCAGAACCTCATCAACATTATTAAATTTAGTGGTAATCAACGGTTGTTTAAAGGAAACCTCGACGGGGAAGTAATTTTTCCGGTTTCGGGAAACGAAAAATATATTAACGCTTCCTTGTCAATCAATGAGTTATACATCAGAGATTCGCTTGTAGGAAAAATTTTCGCCGAAGTAAAAACTACCAACGACAAGATGGACCTGACCTTTAATTTCAAAAATCAGGATAACAATATTGATGTAAGCGGCGATATTAATCATCTGTCGGGAACACCAGCGCTGAATCTTAATGCCGTAATCGACATCAATGCACTGCAACGCCTCGAACAGTTTTCGTTGGGTTATTTCTCCGAAATGAAAGGGAAAATAAATGGCCGGATATCAGTAAAAGGAACTACTCAACAACCGGAATTAAAAGGATATATCGGTTTTAACGAAACTACTTTTGAAGTCAACAGCCTTAATTTCCTTGCAAAAATCAGCGACGAGAAAATACTTCTTGACCAGGAGGGCATTCATTTCAACGATTTTGTAATTGAGGATGCCCAGGCAAAAAAACTAACTGTTAACGGCCACATTCTCACAACCGATTTCTCCGATTTTGGTTTCGATATGCACCTGGTAACCAAAGATTTTCAACCTGTTAACAGCACAGTAGCCGATAATCCGGTATTTTATGGCAAGCTTTCGCTGGATGCAGATGTAAAACTAAAGGGCGATATGGAAAACCCTAAGTTATCAGCCGATGTAAAAATAAACAGTTCAAGCGATCTTACTTATGCCTTACCGGGCAGCGAACTGCAGCTGGTTACCTCCGAAGGTATCGTTGAATTTCTCGACCCCTCGCAACTGAACGACTCCCTGTTAAACCTCCGGGGCGATTACCTTACCGATTCCATCATCTCCAAACTAACGGGCCTCGATCTTACTCTCAACCTCGAAATTGATCCCAAAGCTAAATTCACCGTCGATATCGATCCCAAATCAGGAGATTTTCTTACAGTAAGCGGAAGCGCTAAAGTTAATATTGCAGCCGACGCTAACGGAAAACAAACCCTTACAGGCATTTATGAAGTTAAGAATGGCGTTTATCAATTGTCGTTCTACGGCCTGGTAAAAAAGACTTTTACCATCGCGCCGGGCAGTTCAATAACCTGGTCGGGGCGGCCGCTGGATGCCGACCTGGATATTACCGCCGAGTACGAAGTGCGTACTTCCTCCGTTTCGCTGGTTGCCAACGAAACCGCATCAATGAGCGACGCCGAAAAACAAACGTTTAACCAACGGCTGCCGTACATGGTTAAACTGAACATTAACGGTTTCCTGGCTGAACCCGAAATCAGTTTCAACATCGACCTGCCCGAACGCTACCTGGTAACTTACCCGCTGGTGGCCACCAAACTGGCTATGCTCAACAGCGAAGAAATGACGCAGGAACTTAACAAACAGGTATTTGCGCTGCTGGTAACCGGCAGCTTTATGGCCGACAATCCGCTTTCAGCAACCAGTTCGTCGCCTACCAATATCGCATCAACAGCAGCTCGCAACAGCGTAAACGGCATACTTGCCGATCAGCTTAACAATATTTCGAGCAAATATATCAGCGGTGTGGATGTAAATTTCGGCTTAACATCGTACGAGGATTATGAAGAAAATCCGGGCGACATACGCACCGAAATGGATATTCAGGTTTCGAAAAAACTGTTCAACGACCGCATTACCGTGGAAGCAATGGGCTCCTTCGACCTTGAAAGTGATAAAAATAAAAGTTCAACCAGTTCGTCAAAAACCATGACCGGTGAGTTTGCCGTAATTTACCAGCTCACCGAAAGCGGCGAATATAAACTAAGGGCGTATTATGAAGATGCATACGACTTATTCGATGGGGATATTTCGTACAGCGGAATCGCGCTGATATTTGAAAAGGAATTTGATACGTTGCGAAGAGATAAAAATAAGAAGAAATGAAAGGATTAAATGGATTGAAGAGATTGACAAGATTGAAAGGATTGAAGGCCTCTGGGTTTGAGGTTCGCCTTGTCTCCCCTCGCCTTGTCGCCTTGTCTCTTTTCAACTATCACTTCAATGACAATAGAACTTGATTTACAACGACATTTAAATGGATAACATCCGGAATACATATGTACTGCTTTTACAGGCTTTGCTCCTGCTGGTCGTCCTTTCGGGATGTACCGGCTTAAAGAGCGTTAGCGATGGCAGGCACCTGTATTCCGGCCAGGTTATGGAAATCGATTCGATGCAGTTTCTTGCCGACCCCAAGGCTGCCCTTGCTGAACTCGAAGAACTTATTTCCGTTAAACCCAATAAAAAATTCCTCTGGATGCGGCCTGCGCTGAGCCTGCACTATATGCTTCCGGAGCCTAAAAAAGAAACAGGTTTCAGGCACTGGATGAAATACACGCTGGGCAAACCACCAGCCATCATCGAGGATATTAACCTCACGAATACCGCAGCTGCCATCGAAAACAGGCTGCAGAACCGCGGCAATTTTCATGCCCGGGCTGATTTTAAAGTAACTGAAAAAGGTAAAACTGCCACCGTGAAATTTCTGATTTCGCCCGCAAAACCTTATACTTTACATACAATAAAATACCCTGATAGCTTAACCAAAGGAATTGCATCTGATATCAGTATTTCGAAATCCCAATCCGGGCTAAAGCAAGGCGACATATACAATTTAAAAGACTTTGATAATGAGCGCGTACGTATCGACCGGGTTTTAAAAGACAAAGGGTATTTCTATTTCAAGCCCGATTATCTCCTTTTTACTGCCGACACCACTGTAGGCAACCAAAAAATAAACGCCTGGCTGAATGTAAAACCCGGAATTCCTGCCGAAGCATCCACATCGTACAAACTGAATAAAATATATGTTTTCGACGATTTTTCGCTCAGCAATTATTCTCCCGATACGGTAAAAAACGGCGACTATTATTATGTTTCCCAAAAACACCAGTTTAAACCCAAAACCATTCTCAACGCAGTTTTTCTCGAAAAAGACAGCTTATATTCACGTACCGATCATTACAATACGCTCCGTCACCTGATGGGGATCGGTGTTTATAAATATGCCAATGCAAGGTTTAAACCCGACGATTCAATCCCCGACAGGATGAACGTGAACCTTTTTCTTACTCCCGTGAGGAAAATATCACTCAGTGCCGAAATGAGCGCTGCTATCAAATCCAATAACTTTGCCGGCCCCGGACTCAACCTGATGTATAAAAACAGGAATCTGTTTGCTGCTGCCGAACTGTTTACCCTTACCCTGGGAGGGAGTTTCGAAACCCAGGTGAGCGGCGATTCGAAAGGCCAGACATCCTACCAGGTTAACCTCGACGGAACGCTGACATTGCCCCGCTTCGTGCCGGGCTTTTTAGGAAGGAACACTTCACGCACTTTTGTACCTAAAACCATTTTTGCCGGAGGAGGAGGAATTTATTCGAGGGTGAACCTGTACGAGATGCATTCGTTTAATACATCAATGGGCTACAATTGGAAAAAGACTGAAAAAATATCGCACCTTTTCAGGTCAATCGAAGCCAGTTTTACCAATCTCGACGAAACAACCGAAGAATTTGAAGATTATCTTGACGAAAACCCAACGGTACGCAAAAGCTTCGAAGAACAGTTTATTATCGGCGGGAGTTATACTTTCACGAATGCCAATTTTTACTTCAAAACCCGGAAGAATGTCTTTTACCTGAGTGAATCGGTTGATCTTGCAGGTAATTTTTTAAGCCTGATAACAAGGGTAACAGAGAATTCGTGGCCCACTGCCGACAATCAGCACGAAGTATTAGGACTGCCATATTCGCAATTTATTAAGCTCCGGAGTGAGTTCCGGCATTCGTATAACATAAACAAAAAAAGCCAGTTAGCATGGAGGTTCATTGCCGGTGCTGCTCTCCCTTACGGAAACTCAACTACAATTCCATACATCCGGCAGTACTATGTGGGAGGCACTAACAGCATAAGAGCATTTGTTGCACGCTCCATCGGACCGGGAATTTTTAGCACTTCCGATACACTGAACGACGCATATATCGACCAGGCCGGGGATATAAAACTCGAAGCCAGCCTCGAATACCGCTTTGATATTTACAAATATTTTAAAGGCGCCGTTTTTGCCGATGCCGGAAACATATGGCTTGTAAACGATGACCCGCAACGGCCTGGCGGTAAATTTAATATGGATACTTTTTACGAAGAAATCTATATCGGCTCCGGGGTGGGGTTTCGTTTCGATTTTTCAATCATTGTGCTGCGCATCGACCTGGCAGCTAAAATCAGGAAGCCATACCTTCCCGAAGGCGAACGCTGGGTTTTTGATCAGATAGAATTTTTCAACCGCGACTGGCGAAAGGAAAATCTGTTGTGGAACATCGCAATAGGGTATCCGTTCTGATTGATAGTTCGCTACATAGTTTTGATTAACAACTAATTACAAATTCAAAAATCCAAATCCCAAATCCCAAATCCCAGAACCCATAATCCCGACTTCCGACTTTCGACTCCCGATTTCCGACATTCAACATAAAAATCATTCATCTAAAAAAATACTACTCCCAAAAACACCAAAAACTTATGAAACCAGTAACTCTCTTTTCGATACTGTTTCTAGTTCTTTTCGCCTTTAAGCTAAACGCCCAGGAAAGCAAAAAACCATTTGCAGTATTTCGCGACAGCCTTGATCAAGCCATCGACATCAGCGATTTCCTTCTGAATAAAAAAGGGTTCCTTCTAGTCCCTTCAATAATTACCGAACCGGCAGTTGGTTATGGTGCGCTTGGAGCGGCAGTATATTTTCATTCTTCGTATTCTGCTAAAAAAGGGCCTCCGAGTATGAGCGGTGTTTTAGGTGGCGGCACACAAAACGGAACCTGGATGGCAGGTGCTTTTCACGTTGGCTACTGGAAACGCGATCGCATCCGGTATATGGGGGCCGTAGCCCGTACCTACGTTAATATCGGGTATTACGGGGCAGGATTTATTGAGAGTGTTGAAGACGAACCGGTTAACCTGAATATGGATGCCTGGCTTTTGCTACAGCAGATAAAATTCAGGGTGGCTGAAACAAATTTCTTTATCGGAGGCCGTTACCTGTTGCTGGATACATACAATACATTCGAAATTCCGGTCGAAATTCCTGAATTTGAAGGAACCGAATTCAGCTCTACACTGAGTGAAGCTACGTTAGTATTGAACTACGATTCGCGAAACAATGTTTTTTCGCCCAATAAAGGATTTTTTATAGAGCTATCAGGTACTTACAGTGATACCTGGATGGGCAGCGATGATTTATACGGCAGGTTAGCAGTGAAAATGATCGGGTATTTTCCGGCAAGTAAAAAACTTATGGTTGGCATCAGGCACGAAAGTACCTATTCGCTTGGCGATATACCGTTTTATGCCCGGCCTATTGTTAGTTTACGGGGTGTCCCTTTAATGAAATATCAGAATAACAACACTACGGTAATGGAAGCCGAAGTGAACTGGAATGTTTACAAACGATGGAACCTGGTTGGATTTACCGGTATCGGTAATGCTTTTTCCGATATCGAATCATTCGATAAAGGAAAAACGGTAAGCTCTGCCGGTGCAGGGTTCAGGTACCTGATGGCACGCAAATTCGGGTTACAGATGGGAATGGACTTCGCAAAAAGCACTGATGACTTTGCTTTTTACATTGTTTTCGGAACCAGCTGGCTGAGATAAAACCAATTCTATATCAATACATTAAAACAAAAATCCAATTTTAACATGTAAATATACGGCATTTATTTCGGGCGAATACATAGCCGTAAATTCCATTGGCAGGATACTCAGATTGTAACCTGCTCCCAACGAAAAACCATTTATCCATTTTACCTCATCCGGATCATACACTTTATCCTCGGTGCTGAAATTGTAGAATCCTGAATTCGCTTTGCCTGTTATGAAAAGGCTTCCCGCTAAATTGTATTGTAAACCAGCCAGTAATGAAGTAATTGAGGTTGTTGTAATTTGCCCTTCGTTAAGCCCTACAAATACCGACTGCCTGTCGTAAAGCTGCTGTACACCACCCAAATAAAAATTGTCGAAAATAAACCCCTGCGAATTCAGCGTCAAACCTGCCTGGAAATTGTACAAAAACACATACTTCCTGCTAAGCGAATAGTACCTGGCATAGTTCAACATAAAGCGGTAATATTCGGGCTTGCCATCTATTATTTCCGAAACATCGGTTACATTTCCCTCCGTATTAAAAGCATTAATTTGTGCCCTGCGGTTAAAAGCAATGCCTGCTTCAGCCGAAAATTCGTACCCGCTGGTTGGATAAAGCCTACTGTTTATAGTTTTAGCTTCCGACCTCAGATACGCGTAGGCAGTGCTCATATTACCTTCAACCTGTAGGTTATCGGCTACTTCGGGCGCGAAAAAATTCCGCCTATACCTTATGCCGGCTGCAAGGCTCAGGTCGGTTCCGATAACCCTGGTATAATTAAGATCAAACTGTGAGTAATTTACATTGTACAAGGAGGTTTTCTGCGCTCCATCATAAAGATTTAACGGCAGATTCTCCGTTTTGAAACTAAAGTTGAGGTAGTTGTTTGCTTTGGGACCAAAAGCCTGTTTGTGTTCAACCAATAACCGGAAATACTCGCCTGCAGCTACTTTAATCATGGTCCGCGACTTATCGAGCAACAAATTCCTGACGGTTACATTAGCCAGCAACGCTGCCCCGCTGTATGAATGGTAGGACAATCCCAGTTTCACTTGCGTTAAAAGCGATTCCCTTACTTTACACACTAACCTGGCATGACCCTCCGTTGTAGGTTTCAGTTCATAATACACATTGTCATAAAAACGGCTCGAATATGCTTTTCTAAACCCTTTGTTAATCTGCCTGGCCGAATACGAATGCCCTGGTTTAATCTGTATTTTGTCGGAGAGTAAACTCATGCTGGTATTTTTAATCCCTTCAAAATCAACCTGGTCAATTACAATGGATTCAGTTACCGGCAACCTGCCATATGGAGAGTACTCAATCGGGTACAGTTTGTTTAACGAATCGGCAAGGTGCTTAAAATAAGGATAATACATATCCCCCATCATTTTCCCTATCAGCATGATCGAGTCGGCCGCATCAAAACTTCCGGCGCTGTATTTCCCTACAGGTGGTTCGATGATAAGGTCACAGATTTTCTTTTCTTCCACCAGGTCTTCGGCATCGCGGTACTGGGTGATCTGGTAAAATACATCCAGTACATTATTGAGTTTCGAAATATCGGGCAAGCCTGTAAACAGGTTAACGCCAATTACTATATCAGCGCCCATTTCTTTTATGTCCTTTGCAGGAAAATTCCGGATTATCCCTCCGTCAACAAGTTTTGTCGAATCGTAATCAATAGCGGTAAATACGCTTGGTATAGCCATACTGGCGCGAACTGCAGTAACTATTTCACCTTCCGAAAGCACAACCGCTTTACCATCGGTGAGGTCGGTAGCAATACACTTAAACGGAATGTTGAATTTCGAAAAATCCTTGATGTTATAAACCGGGAAAAACAATTTGTTAAGTGTAAGCCATAATTCCTCCGATTCAATAAGGCCGGTGCCTATCTGCGGTTTAAGATCTTTAATACCGAGTTCGACCGAGTACTTGCCGTATTCGTCCTTTTCGTCAATGCTGATATCCGAATAATTGGGTTTATTACTCAAAATAGCATCCCAATCGAGGTTATCGCTTATTTTTTCAATTTCCCTGCCCGAATAGCCTATGGCATACAATCCGCCTATAATACTGCCCATGCTCGTACCGGTGAGGTAATCGATTTTTAGACCTGCACTGTCGATAGCCTGCAAAATGCCGATATGCGAAATCCCTTTTGCACCTCCGCCACTTAATACCAGGCCTACTTTCGGACGCTGAGCCAATGCACCATTAACAAGCAATATGCTCAAAAAACAAATCAACAATGCAACTTTAGGGAATAGGATTCTGATAGCCATTTTACTCATTTGGGATTTAGTTTGCGGTTATGAAAGTAAAACAAAACTACTTGTATTCATTAATGGGGCAGGAAATACAATTGCCAATAGGTTTAAACGAAGTCAGGGTTTAACATAAAGTCAAACCCTGACTATTAATGCGGTGCCAGATAGCATTCGGTAAATTTTTTCTTTGAACTTTTTAAAGAACAGTTACACCAGCAACTATTTCCCTAACTTAAAAGTGAGGCCTCCGCCTAGTACCCATTGGTAAACAGTTGAATAAGCAGCTATTCCGGCTCCTGTTCCACCAGTACCAAAATAGAAACTACCTCCTGCTGATTGAACCACGGATAATAAATCGGCCTGCAATTTTACACCTACTTTATCGCTGGCCCAAATATTAGTTCCGAGTTTTAAGCCCCAGGCAAATTTGGTAGTTGTATTATCGACACCTGGTTCTGCATTTTTCAGGGTTAAAATATTCATCCCAAAAGCAGCTCCTGCGTAAGGTTCCACTTTCCCACCGGTTTTAAAATAATTGCTTCCGCCTAATAAAATATAGTTCATGGCAAGTTCAAAATCTTTTTCCTGCACTCTCCCATCCTTATAATATTCCATTGGCGCAATAGCGTCGCGGCGCAGGTATTTGAGTTCAACTCCCTTGGTTTGATTTACCATAAATTCGAGCCCGCCACCCCACTGGAAGCCCCCTTTAATCGTTCCGTTATAGTAATTATAGGGGTCGTAATAGGAATCAACATTGTCGTCGAAAACATAAGCGGTATAAGCATTGAACCTTACGTTCTGCGCTGTTGACAAACTTGCGATACCGGCTAAAAAAATAAAGCCAAGGATAATCTTTTTAAATTGGAAAGGTTGCTTTTTCATCTTTTTGGAAGTTTAGCTAATTATTAGGTTACTGATGGTTTATAAGTATTAATTATAAGATATTGCTTGTATGTAGGTTATGGCACCTCAAATTGACCATTCGGTTACTAACAACAAATTACCGCTGATTTAGTTTAAAACTATTGCATTATGCTAAATTATTAAAATAATCATTACATATCAATTGATTTTTTTGGGCCACATCCGTTTAAGGCCGGTTTTTCTTTCTGATTTTTATCTTCTTAATAAAGATAAACTAGTGAATGAAAAAGTGAATTACTAGTTGCATGATTTACACAACATTAGTTTAATCTAATCCATCTATTCGTTATGATCGGATCTGTGTTTTGGGTTAAAAATCATATCTGAGCTTTATCCGGTTAATCAAAAAGCTCTCCCCGTATCACGGAAAGAGCTTTTTAGTCCTTTCATACTTATAAAACTTTAATTATCTGACTACCAGCTGTTGAAAACAACACCAAAACTAATGTTCAGGTTACCAAAAGCATCAGCATCCTGAATTTTAAATGCATAGTCGTATTTGGCATTTAATTTCAGGCTTGTGCCTGGCGATACATCAAACATAAAACCAGCTTCGGGGGTCATAAGAAAATGCCAGTTATCTTCTTCAATAGTCCAGGTACCCATATCCGTATTGCGCAAATCGTACATTGTACCTACTCCAAGTCCTACGTAAGGTATAACCGTACCGGTACCAATAGTATAATGTGCATTTATCAGCATGGGGAATAAATTATCGTAGCGATACTGAACACCTGATAATGTTGCATTATTGTTGGTATAACTATCGTAATCTTTTCTTTCGTAAAATGTACTCCAGGCAAAATTACAACCTACAGTAACTGATTCGGCAACTTCTCTCTGGTATTCAAATGTGAAACCGCGCCAGCTGATCTTATCAACATGATCTTTTAATCCACCGGTGGGGATACCCATGGTGTATTGCAGTGAGGTGAAACTCTGGGCTGAAACAATCGGTGAAATAAATACTCCGGCTGCCAGTATAAGTGTTATAATTAATATCTTTTTCATATGCCGTAGTTATTATTTAATTTTCAAATAAGGTGATTGCGTATATGCCTGGTCAACTCCTTTTGTTACCCGGTTAGCGAAGTCAGCACTGCTTGAGGAGAGAACGCCATTTACGATAAAACCCCATACTGCTCGCATTTTACCATTCGGGCTCAGATCGTTGGGATCGACCATTGTAACAATTAAACTGCCGGTTGAATAACTTGTAGTAACAGGATAAGGATAATACCAGCCATACCAACCGCCGTACCACCAATCCCAGTATCCACCGTACCCATAATATACGGTTGTTGTAACTTCAACACCAACCGGAGCCAGGAGGACATCAGGGTTTTCATCCTTTTCTACTTTCGACCAGCCATTGGCATCCATATTTGCAATAATTTGGTCTAACACCTGTGAGGCATAAGGTTCTTTCACGAAATTTGCTTCCCCGCCTTCTACAAGTTCATCATCAATGAGCATGATCTTGTCAGGTATCGCATAGGTCAGCTTGGAATCGAATCCATAACTCGGGTCATAGTTTGAATACACCAGGTCCAACTCTTCATAGTATTCAGGGCCTTCGGGGTAACACTGTGTCATTAAAAACACAATTGCCGTTAAACTTAGCAGTTTTAAAATTCTCATATTAAATCTAATTAATTGGTTAGTAATTAATTTACGCTTTCTTCAACTGTTTTTATTTGGGATCACAAAGTTATATACATTTATGGGCAGATAATGCAAATTGAATAAAAATTATAAATAATGGCTTAAAATACTTACTAATAAGTATACGGTTCGGTAGAGATATCCATACCTTTGTGATCCAAAATAAAACCACTGAACTTATTGTTTATCTATTAACCAATTAAAAACTGAACCCTATGAAAAAAATTATTCTTATTGCTATCTGTCTTGTGTTTGCAGTTGCCTCGCAGGCTCAATCAACAAAAGATGAAGTTGCATTAGTTCAAAGTGCTTTTGGTATGTCCAAACAGCAGATGGTAAAAGACTTCATGAAACTAACCGAAGCGGAATCAGCTTCTTTCTGGACTATTTATGATGAATATGAAGCTGCCCGTAAGGAAATTGGTAAAAAACGTATTGCAAACATTGAAGAATATGCCAGTAATTACGCTAAACTAACTGACGCAAGTGCAGAAAGCATGATCAGCAATTCCTTCGGCATTCAGGGAGAATTTGCAAAACTTCAGAAAAAAACTTACAAGAAATTAGCAAAAGCAATTACTCCTTTACGTGCAGCTCAATTTACTATGTTTGAATCATATATCGAAAATGCAATTCGTATGGAAATATTAGACACCGTTCCGCTTATTGGCGAATTTGATGTAAAATAATCCTGCTTTATTAAATGAACTTATTAAATACCGGCTTCTAGCCGGTATTTTTTTGCCCTGATTTTTACAGCCTTTAACCACCAATATCAATATGCTTCTCCTATAAACAGGTAAACATTTACAAAGCCTTTACTCAGTGCAACATCAAAAGCAATATTGGTATCGGAATATTTATTGAATTTCATTCGTACACCTGCTCCACCGGCGGGATGCCAATATAAAAACTGCTGGCTCTGGTATTCCGAAACAGAGGTTACGCTTCCAAAAACAACACCTCCTATTAATCCGTTGGCAGTGATGCCAAAACGGTATTCAGCTTCCAGGTCAATTAAGGCATTGCTTTTATACCGGTTTTGCTGAATGCCCCGTGATGATTGCCCGCCGGTAGGTTCCCATCGAACGGATGGCAAATCGAGGTAGGGCGCTTCTCCCGAAAGGGTAGTCCAGTAATACCCGCGGATAGCCACAACATCCGATTTCCGGTTTGTAAGCGGGAAATATTTTCTCACATCCAGAAACATGGATTGCCATTTTTCATCACTTCCAAGCCAAGGCGTATTGAATCGGAATGTTAGTCCGGCCATAAATCCCTGTTTAGGATTGGCTGAGTTGCGCCTGCTATCGTAAAGTATCGGGAATAGCATTCCTGATGATACCGAATTATCCTGATTATAAGGCAGGTAACTATTTAAAGTATCCCATTCCGACTCAGCAACGGAGATGTTATAGTGATGATCCAGGGCATAGCCGATACCCGCGGAAAAATCCGTCCATATTTCTTTCATACTCCTTTGATGAATCCGGAGATGGTCATTATCAACCATTGTTTCGTGTTCATCGGTTTTATCACCGCCTAAACCCCATGTACTCTGAGGATAGTTGTGAATAAAATATTCACCGATAAAATTCCATTTGTTTTGTGGATACCATATAAAAGATTGTATATCAAAACCATACTGACCACCAACCCCGATATAGGGATAAAAATATACTGTTGACCTGTTAGTGTTGGTTGCATCGTTGCCCAATAAAAATGATGCATTAAATGAAGTGAAAGAAGTTTTTCCTGATGATGTACTGGTCGGGAAAAGTGTAAACCGAATTTTACGGTTATCTCGCTTTTTTTCAGAGTCTTTTATATTTAACCAATCAACCAGGTAATCAACAATATCGACAGGCTTCACGCTGTCAGGATTTTGAGCACTAACTATGCTGTCAGCTGCCGAAAACTGCTTAGTGCTATCAATAGTCTGAGCAAACAGCGTGGTGAATGCGCATAACATAAAAATTACGATGAGTAAAACAGATTTCATAAAACCAGATCAGCCAGACACAAAAATAAATGATAACAACGGGAGTTCAAACTAAAATGAATATAATTACAAAAACTACCTATTAATCGGTATACAAATAAAAATCAGATGTCAGAAA
>CAZOXJ010000100.1:0-14931 GCA_964583325.1 uncultured Lentimicrobiaceae bacterium | reverse complement strand
GCATTGCGGCTTTACGATGGCTGGTTGATACTACAGAGACGCAAGCATTGCGTCTTTACGTCTTTACGTCTTTACGGGCTCTCCCAGGTTACAACGGCAATCCGTTTCCGACCGTCCATTCGTATCTTCAATGCCTTATCAAACCTGACATGCCTGAAAAAGTTCGTTTTGTTTATGAGTTTCTGCTTTTTCAGCAATTCGTAATCGATATAGCTTTTACCCATTTCGGGTTGTACCGAAAAATAGCCCACATTCATTGAGGTGACATTATGAAAAAAATGTGATCCGGAGGAAGCATCTAGCGGATATCCTTCAAGGCTGGTTTCAACAATTGTTTTCGCATTGCTGATCTGTGGCCAGTTAACCGGAATTCCTATCCAGCGGTCGCGGGTTCCCCAGCGTCCCGGACCAATAAGAATATACTTCCGGTTTTCCTTTTTCATCAGGTTGTTGAGTTTTTCAATCTCAAGCACCATTTCCTGTGTTTTGCTTTTATCAAATTCGTCCTTATCCACATAAATCACATCAGTAATTTCAGGAACAAGTCCATTGCCCATTCCCTTATCGGAGAAAAGAACTATTTCCTCGCGCCTGATTTCATCCATATTTACCTGGTAATCAAGCTCTGCTCCTATCAGCGGCTTAATTTGCAAAAGGTAAAACGTAGTTTTGTAATTGGCGTCGCGGGTTAAATCGATAGCAAATTCAATTTCAACAGGCGTTCCCATTGCTTCTTTTACAATATCAAGCACGGTTTCGATGGTTTTAGCCATCGGGCAATAGTCATATTTCAACACATTGCTGAAATTAACAACACGAGGTCCGGGAGTAGTAATTCCGGGCACCATCCTTTGGTTGTCAGGATCATAAACCGAAGCCAGGTGACGAAGCGTTCCCTGATGTTCGGCAACATCAATATCCATTTCGCGTAATCCGGCCATTTCGCCTTCGAGCAGGTTTACATCACTTTTTGCCAGATCAACAGCCAGAAACTTAACCTGTGAGTTTTTATATAAATCCCTGGGTGTTAAAATTTCCACATCCGGATAAATTGGTGAGAAACGGTATCCGCTGCCTCCGTCAACAACATATTTCCCTAGTCCAAGTGCTGCAACAGCGAAACCTTCGTCAGGTTTCATATGTGCAAACGGATAATAATTATACGATTGAGCAACGCCGCTGATGTGAGGATAATACACATCATCATATTGATTACCAACTACCTGCTGGATTACAATCGCCATTTTCTCCTCATCGAGTTTATAGTTAATGGCTTCGATATATCCGCGTGCTTCGGGCGAAAATACCGACGCATACACCAGTTTAATAGCATCCATTACCTGGTTAAGCCGCACATTAATATCCGGATGATTGTTTGGAAGCAGATATGTTTCAAAAATCCCTGCAAAAGGCTGAGAGAGTGAATCTTCGAATAACCCTGACGATCGCACGGCAAGTGGCTTATCAATTAATTTGAGTAAAATCCGAAGACGCCGGATCAATGTATCAGTGAGTACTCCTGAAGTAAATATTTTACGTATTTCGCCATAGTTTTCGAAATCGGTAATTTTTTCCCTTATCCGGTTACGTTCGATAAAATACTCAAATTCATCGGTTCCAATCACCGAAGTAAGAGGCGATTTAATATTAATATCTGGTACATGCTGGTTAAAATCGTAGTTATATATGAGGGTATTAATGAAAGCCAGTCCACGTCCTTTTCCTCCGAGCGAACCTGGCACCAGTGTAACCACATTGTGCTCGTCGAGCAGTGCCGATTCTTCGAAAGGTATAACTTTTCCTTTATTCTGCTCATTCCTGAATTGACGGATAACATCAATCAGGTACAGCCTCAGTTCTTCAGGACTTTGAAAATCAGTTACTTTAGCCGGATTTATAATTTTTGCCACCTGGATTTCTCCCCGGGCCATCAACCAAAGCGAAAAATGATCCTTCCGGGCATGATACATCAGTGATTCGTCGGGAATAGTGCGGAGATGGTTCTCAAATTCGCGCAGCGATTTGGCAACAGCAATCTGAACACCTTCTTTATCGCGGTATATAAAATTGCCAAATCCAAGGTAATGGGCAATAAAACTCTTAAAATCCTGCGAAAGGCTTTCGGAATTCTTGTCAATAAAAGTTGCCCTTAAATCATAAGCCCTTTTTGCATTTTCAGCGTTCGAAGACTGAATGATTACAGGCACTTCCGAATTAAAATCACGCACATAACTCACCAGGTCGAACCCTGCTTCCTCATACTCTTTCCCGTTACGGTTAAATTTTACATCTGTGATCAGACAAAGTAAAAAATCCTGGTAATCGTTTATAATTTCCAGCGCTTCCTCATAATTTGCAGCAAGTACTATTTTAGGCCGGGCCCGCAAGCGAAGCACTTTATAAAGTTCATCCGTACTTACATCGTCAATAATGCGGCGTGTCTGATCCATTACAATTCCATAAAGCAGAGGCAGATACCGCGAATAATACTGCGGACTATCCTCAACCAGCAATAAAACCCTTACCAGGCCGACACGCGTGTCATTCTCGAGATTTATTTTATCTTCGAGCAACTTGATCATGGCAAAAAACACTTTGCTTTCACCATTCCAGACAAAAACCCTGTCGATGGTTTTATATTTTTCGGCTACGGAAGTAAAATAAGCAACATCCGAATTGTTATTGAGCAAAGCAAAAATGGGGATATATGAAAAATCCTTCCTGATCTGCGCCGAAATGCTTACCGGAAGCGTTTTATCAACACCAACCATAAAAATAACAAGATCGTAATGCTTTGCATTAAGCTGAATCAGAGCCTCTTCAGCAGATGAAACCCCTGTAATCCGGGGAACGGAAGTAAGGCTGAGCTGATGGTATTCGCCCAATACATATTCCGAAAACCGCCCTTCCTTTTCAATGGTATAGGCATCGTAGAGATTAGCAACAAGTAATATTTCCTTTACTTTAAATGGCTGCAGATCATGATAAACATCACGGTCGTAATTATTTTTATTTAAAAACCGCTGAAGCAATTGTTTGCCACTAACCGGGGCTTCGCGCTGCTGGCTTTCAACACTTTTACTTTTATCAGCAGTTCGGGCTTTCTTAATTAACTCCCTGGCCGCTATACTGTTAAGATAACCTGTTATAGCAGTCGCGAGGTTCGAAATCAGGTCTCTTTCTTCTTTTAAAAAAGGGCCTTCATCAAGCTTAACGAACTCGCGGGTATAAAAAATATCGATATAGCCGGAGCTTCCGTCAATCAAATCGAACGACTGGCGTTGCATCCATCTCGACTCCTGGAAACCCGGCGAATTGTACTCCTTATCATTGTATGCAATCCGGCAAACAGTGTATTCAGGATACTGCCATGCGCCCGGAAATAATTTAGCCAACTGCTGCAGGGTTTCATCCACAGGTTTTCCTTCGCGCAGTATGTCCGTGGTCTGGTTAATTGCCGCCAGCTCTTTGAGTCGTTCTGTACGCTCAAAAATCAGTTTTTTAATCTCGCGGGGATCGTTCAGTAAATCATTTTCATCAGTCATTTCCAAACTTCTTTTATCATTTAAAAACTCATAACAAAAATGAGTAAAAAAGTGATGCCAAATCTTCCCTTATAAAGAATTAACCGGATAAAAATAATTAACCCTTTATTAAAAGATAAAGAGTCCAAAACAATTGTTCCCTAACCGTTTAGCTGCATGAAATCCGGCAACCGTTATTAAGTGTTTTACCGAATTTTATAAGTAAAATACTTATTTTATCGATACAAATTACATATTATTGAATATCAATTACTTATACAAAAGCAGAAATACCTCAAAAAACTTGCTATTCATATCAATAGTATTAATATTGCCTCATTAAAATATTGTACTCAACAACTAAATTTCCAACATTATGTCGAACAGTATTATTGACCAAAAGGTTGAACAGTTTATGGCAAAAGTAATTGCCAAGAATGCCGGAGAAGTCGAATTTCACCAGGCAGTAAAAGAAGTGGTTCAGTCGCTCATGCCTTTTATTGAGGACAATCCTAAGTACAAAGGGATTCTGGAGCGTATGGTTGAACCGGAGCGGGTAATCATGTTCCGTGTCCCCTGGCTTAATGACAAAGGTGAATTCCAGATCAACCGCGGATTCCGCATCGAAATGAACAGCGCTATCGGCCCTTACAAAGGAGGACTGCGTTTCCACCCAACTGTAAACCTTGGAATTTTAAAATTTCTTGCTTTTGAGCAGGTGCTAAAAAACAGCCTTACCACACTTCCTATGGGCGGTGGCAAGGGAGGTTCTGATTTCGATCCAAAAGGCAAAAGCGACAATGAAGTAATGAAATTCACACAGTCGTTTATGACTGAATTGCAAAGGCATATCGGTCCGGATACCGATGTTCCTGCCGGAGATATAGGAGTCGGCGGCCGTGAGATCGGTTTCCTTTTCGGACAATACAAACGCATCCGCAACGAATTCACAGGAGTACTTACAGGAAAAGGACTTGAGTGGGGCGGCAGTCTTATTCGCCCGGAAGCTACCGGTTACGGTTGCACCTATTTTGCTGAAGAAATGATGAAAACACGTGGACAGAGCTTTGTAGGAAAAACGGTTGTTATTTCAGGTTCAGGTAATGTTGCCCAATATGCCTGCCAGAAAGTGACTCAGTTAGGCGGAAAAGTTGTTACTTTAAGCGATTCGGACGGATACGTTTACGATCCTGATGGCATTGATACCGATAAACTTGCCTATGTGATGGAACTTAAAAACATCAAACGCGGCCGCATGAGCGAATATGCAAAAAAATACAATTGTCAGTATGTTGAAGGCAAAACGCCATGGGGTGTTAAATGCGATGTTGCTTTACCTTGTGCAACTCAAAACGAACTTCTCGAAGCTGATGCCAAAACCTTGCTTGCCAACGGATGTTTCGTAGTTTCGGAAGGTGCCAATATGCCATCGACCAACGAAGCAGCTGAGCTTTTTGTTGCTGCTAAAATTCTTTACGGCCCGGGTAAAGCTGCCAATGCCGGCGGTGTAGCCACATCAGGACTCGAAATGAGCCAGAACAGTATGCGCTTAAGCTGGACCCGCGAACGTGTTGATCAGGAATTACATACGATTATGGTCAACATTCACCATACCTGCGAAAAATACGGCAAAGAAGCTGATGGAACCATAAACTATGTAAAAGGTGCCAATATCGGAGGCTTTGTAAAAGTTGCAGAGGCGATGATGGCGCAAGGACTGGTTTAGAAGGGTGAGAAGGGCTTGAAGATTGAGTTGGACAAGGCGAGGGGGGACAAGGAGAGGGGAGACAAGGTGAATGACGGACTATCTTCAAACTTGATTTCTAGCATAACACATTAAAAAAGGCTTCCGGAAGGAGGCCTTTTTTTTGATAAAAAGGCACTTTACACTATGTCATATTACCGTGATTAATATATTTGCAGGATAGTAACCGCTTCAAAAGCATATTTTCATGAGAACTACCGGGTTCACATCGCGTAAAGCATTCACTTTATTAACCGCGGGGTTTGTTCTTCATAATGTGGAGGAAGCGCTTACCATGCCGCGCCAATACAGCATGAGTCCGGTCAGTTTTATACAACTTCCGACATACGGTCAGTTTTTATTCTCAGTCGCAGTGCTGACAGCTGTAGCACTTTTCGCATATATTGCTGCCATGCGGACACAAAACGGCAAAACATATCTTTTTATATCCACAGCTATTGCCGCTGCATTGCTTTTCAACGTATTTGTGCCTCATCTGGCAGCCGCGGCTTATACAGTAAAATACACCCCGGGATTAATAACCGCAGTTTTATTGAATCTCCCCTTCAGTATCCTGGTATTAAAACTCAATAAGCCCATTTTTACGGATCGGAAACAATTGTTCCTTTTCGTATTGGGTGGTTTTGGAGCCGGATACCTGCTATTTGCAGCAGTAATGGGTTTGGCAAAGCTCATCATGTAAGTACCAAAAAGCTTATTACATACCGATTTCTTTATTTAGTAAATTTGAACTCCATAAAACCATTGAATGAAAAAGATTTTACTTGCCTTGCTGGTATTTACAGTTGCTCTGTCAGGGCGCGCCCAACAGCTTAACTTTGATCAATATAAAGCGGTCATGGAGAAGTTTCCGGCCTCAGCCGAGCCAAACATGTATGATAGTCTCTATCAGCTAAACATAAAGGAGCTAACCCTACCCGAAAACCTGAAAAATTTTGTTCTTCCTGCTGTAGTCGATAATTCCGAATTGCCTTATCTGAGGCCGGTTTTTTCGCAGGTTGGCGCCTCCTGCGGACAAGCTTCAGCCATTGGATATAATTTCACATACGAAATGGATCAGGCACGTAACCTGGCGGCCGATACTTCTATTAATCAGTATCCTACACATTTTGTTTATAACTTTCAAAATACGGGTTACGAATATTTTGGCGTCAGCTATTTCCACAGCTTCGAAGTTTTGAAGCATTGCGGCACCATGAATGTAAAAGATTATGGCGGACTTACTGACGGTGGTGGTCGCTGGATTACCGGTTACGACTTATACTATAACGGTATGCATAATCGGATTGAGGACGTCTATTCTATTAAAACAAATACTTCAAAAGGCATACAAATTCTGAAAAACTGGATTTACAACCATATGGGAGAATCCACAACCGGCGGAGTTGCCAGTTTTTATATTGGCTGGAGGGATATAAAAACTTTGCCCGCCGGCACACCCGAAGAGGGTAAGTATATCGTTACAAATTTTTATGCCCCGGCTTCGCATGCCATGACCATTGTAGGATATAACGATAGCATACGATACGACTATAACAATGACGGGCAGTATACCAACACCATTGATCTGAACAACGATGGGATTATTGATGTAAAGGACTGGGAAATTGGCGGATTAAAATTCGTTAACAGCTATGGCGCGACTGATTACGACAGTGGTTTTTGTTATATGATGTACCGTACCCTGGCCGAAGGCTACAATATAGGCGGTATATGGAATAATGCAGTTCATGTTGTAAAAGTAAAGGCTGACTACAAACCTTTATTAACCATGAAAGTGAAGCTGAAACATACCGAAAGGGTGTGTCTTCGCGTACGGGCAGGATTGTCATTGGATCCGGCTTCGATGGTTCCTGACCACTTACTTGACTTCCCGATTTTTAATTTCCAGGGAGGCAATTACCCCATGCAGGGGCCAGGACCTTCCGATACTCTTACCACAATTGAATTCGGGCTTGATATAACCCCATTGCTGAGCTATATTCCTGAAAATAAAAATGTTGCGTTCTTCGTTGCTGTTGATGAAAATGATCCCTATTCGCAGGCAACCGGCAGTATTGAATCCTTTTCGGTGATTGATTACAGTAAATCAACGCCTCAAAGCATTAACAGTCAGCAAACGCCGGTTGAAATAACCAATAACGATGTTTCTTTAGCAAGGGTAGTTCATTCGGTAACTAACAATAAAGTCAGGATCACAAATCCCCCTTTACCTGCTTTTGTTGCAGGTCAACCCTACGCGATTCAGCTTGCAGCTAATGGAGGGATGGCTCCTTATAACTGGTCGTTAGGGTATGATTACACAAAGCTGGAAAGCAATAATCCAATGCCGGCGTTCGAAGGCGAAAAACTACTTGCACAACTTCCATCGGACAGCTTAGTTGCGGTATCGCTCGGGTTCAGTTTCCCGTTTTACGGAAAAAACTATGATACTCTATTTGTGAATATTAATAATGGCTACCTTCAATTTACGAAGGATAATATTCCCTGGCCTTATTTTTCGGAAGAGAATCTGCTGATGCAGAGTTTTCCGCTTATTGTCCCGCTACTAAATAAAAACACAAGGGCGAACAATGAGAATGAAGGAGCCTGGTATCACAGCGATTCAGCCCTGGCATCATTCCGATGGAAGCTGAGTAAAAAGCAAGGAGAAACCTATTTCCCATGCGAGTTGCAGGCTCATGTTTCAGCTGATGGTACAATCGCTTTCAACCGAAGCCCGGTGATGCTAGCTGCTTCAGAACAATACCATTCCGGTATTTCCGACGGCACCAAACTGAATCACGATTTATCTGTTTACTTCAGCGAATATACTGTAAACCAGTACAATAAATCAGAATTTACCCCCAACAGGTACCCTGATAATTTAAAAATAAGCAGCAGCGGACTGGTTGAATGCCTGCCTGCGCTAAACCATCAAATCTACTCCATTCCCTGCAAGGTTTCGGATTATCTGAATGTAACCGACGAAAAAACGCTTTTTCTATCATCGGGTATCAGAGCTACATTAAAGTTCGTAGCGGGTAATGACTCAATTATCGGCAACGGAGAAGAAGTGCGTGTTAAGCTGGTGCTTACCAACTTAACCAACAACACTTACACAAATATTAAATCGGAACTCCGTATTAATGATACTTTCATAACACCTGCCGATAGCAGCGAAACAATTAACAGCCTGGGACCCGGCGGCGAAATTACTGTTTCTGAAGCATTCAGATTCACGGTGTCAACAGCGGTACCCGATGGCAGGGCTTTCCTGATGGATCTGGATGTGAGTAGTAATTTGCAGCATTGGAAACAGAGTATTCCTGCTAAAATTGTTTCGTCACACCTTAAAAGCATTGAACTTAAAAGTAATAAACCGGGGAATGAATTGCTTAAACCCGGCGAATTGGGAACCCTTCAGTATCGGTTTACCAATATCGGTCATGCTTCGGCAAAGCAGACAGATTTAGTTGTACATATTCAGCATCCGGATGTAAAACTGATATCATCGGGCACGCATTCGTGGAGCGAAATTGCACCCGGACAAAAGATTACATTTGATCTACAGGTAAGGATTTCGGATAGCATTTCGCTGGGAACGAAAATTCCAGCTGTAATTCAATTATCGTCCGAAAATAAAATTATCCTTTCCGATACTATGTACTTCCGAATAGGAAAATCGCCGGTGCTGGTAATAGATATGGATATTGCTCACGAATCGGCACCGGTTATATGGCAGAATATCAAAGACCTCGGTTACAACAGCGATTATGCTATAAGTATTACCACCGATATAAATGAATATCAGTCACTTTTCATCTGTCCAGGCAAATTCAGCACCAGGCATGTTTTAACTTATTCCGAAAGCCGTGTGCTCGCTGACTACCTGGATCAGGGTGGCAATTTATATATCGAGAGTCCCAATTTTTGGCGCGACGACCTGAAAACGAGCCTGCAACCCCGTTTTAATACTGAGACAAAGAACAAATTCCACAAGTATGATACACTTACCGGCGGACAAGGAACATTTATGGATGGATTTAATTTTCTGAATGCAGGTTACCAGATAAGTATGTATTATTTACTGCCGCTAGGAAATGCATTCACATTGTTTCACGACGAAGGATTTGGATGTACAATAGCAAATGATGCCGGATTATTTAAAACCATTGGAAGTTTATTTGCTTTTAGCGGAATAAGCAACGCTAACGACTCGTCGTCGCAAACCATCCTGATGCAGAAATACCTCGACTTTTTTAACATCAAACGTAATTCGGTTGGGAAAATTGATCCTCCATCGTTTACACAGAATGGAAACATAGAGATTTATCCAAATCCTGCTTCAGAAACAGCATATTTCGCTTTTATGCTAAATGAAACAACACCGGTAAAAATCAATATTTATGATTTGAACGGGAACCATATCACGGAACTGAGAGCTACTTCGCATGGATTGAGTGAGCCACATATCGCCAAATGGGATTTAAGCAACAAATCCGGACAAAGGGTTTCGACCGGATTATATTTCTGCAGGGTAGTAACTGATAATGAAGTAATGCAGGGGAAAATACTGGTAAAATAAGTTTACGAATTACTTCAAATGCTCCCAATACCATTTCACCGAATGCTCCAAACCCTGTTTCAGGTTATACCCGGGATTGTAACCAAGCAAGCGCGAAGTTTTTTCGATGGATGCAAGCGAATGCGGGATATCGCCCTGGCGCGGATCGGTATAGACCGGGTTAATGCTTCCGATTTCGGGATCAAATTTCGCAAGTCCGTCGCGAAGGAAAGTATAAAGTTCATTTAACGTTACCCGATCGCCGCAGGCAACATTGTACGCTGTGTTGTATGCTTCGGGATTATCGGCCACGGCGGCTTTCAGGTTAGCCTGTATCACATTTTCGATATAGGTAAAATCACGTGTCTGGCTTCCGTCGCCAAAAATCACAGGTGCTTCGTGACGCATCAGAGCTTTTACAAAACGGGGAATTACCGCTGCATACTGACCATCAGGATCCTGACGGCGGCCGAAAACATTAAAATAACGCAATCCCATGGTCTGCATTCCATAAAGCTCGCCAAATACTTTTGCGTAAAGCTCATTCACTTTTTTGGTAACGGCATAGGGCGAAAGCGGGTTGCCTGTATTTTCTTCAAATTTAGGAAGGGCAGGATGATCGCCATATACCGATGAACTTGATGCATATACAAAACGCGTTACACCTGCATCGCGGGCAGCGGTTATCATATTAAGGAAACCGGAAACATTTACATCGTTCGAAGTTACAGGATCTTTTACCGACCGTGGCACCGAACCCAGGGCAGCCTGGTGCAGCACATACTGAACTCCTTCTGTTGCTTTGCGGCAATCATCCATATTACGGATATCGCCTTCAACAAACTGAAAATGCTTGTTCCCGATAAAATCAGCCAGGTTTTCGCGCTTTCCGGTGGCGAAATTATCGAGGCATACAACTTCATTATCACTTGCCAACAAAGTTTCAACCAATGCCGATCCGATAAACCCGGCACCGCCGGTTACCAATACTCTGCTGTTTGTCAATATCTTATCCATAATACTATATCTGATTTGAAAATTTAAGCACTTTTCTGTTGCGGGTTAAAATTATTTTCACCTTCACTGATAACAGGAATAATCCGTTCGTTTTGAGGCCATCCGAATCCTGCGTCTACAATTAATAACCTGATCAGGCAGATTTAGTTTTCCGTATTTGCCGAAGGATTATTCATTTATCACATTTTGTGTGAAAAATTGTATGGGCATAAAAACTTCGCTAAACACAAAATACTGAATCGAAACGAGTTGTTCGGAATCATCGATGAGTCCGTACATACGCTCAAAGTCATATTCCGCCTGGTTTCCGTCGAGGTCGAGCTGTCCAGGATCGGCTTTCCGTTTCCAGGTTTTGAGTGTATGCGATTTCCCGGGTTTATCTACCAGAATAACTTCATACGTCGGTACAGTCGCAACAATTGAATCCCGCTTTGCCTTTGTCATTTCATCGAGAATACTTTCATAATTCAGATTTTTGAACATGCCAAGATATTGAACAACGTTGCCGGTATCAAAACGTTCGATAGCGCGGTTATCAACCAGCGAGGTAAGCACAAAATCCCGGTTATTGGTATTGGTTATTGAATAGGAAAGTTCCGGTTTCTCATTGAATTTTATAGTTACGCTGCTTATATCGGGAACCCTGAATTTGTATATCGAATGGCTACGCCAGTCGCCTTCGAGCGCCGAATACCGCGATGTGACAAATCCCCTGAAACCAGGTATATCAACCACATATGGATCTTCGCTGCCTTCCATAAGCATAAAAGTTCCGCTGTTATCCATAGTTGCATCGCCAACATAATACACACGTGTCAGCTTTTCGTGAGGAAAAAGTTTAATCTTTCCGAAAAGATTGATACGGTAAACTTTCTGATAAATCTCGGTTTTAACTGATTTCCCTGCCATAACGCGGATGATAGTATTTCGCGTTGCCTTTGCTACAGGTTCCTTGATATCAATGCTCATAAAAGTGTGCAGCATCACCTGCACCATGGTAGGATTTACTTCGTACTTATCATTCAGCAACCAGTTGCCGGTTTCAGTCCGTTCAACTTTTACCATGTTGTTTTTTTTATCGGCCAGGAAAAACTTTGTAATGCTCGAAGTATCAGCTACAGCAAAGGCATTGCTATCTTTCCGGAATGTACCACTGCGGTTTTGCAACAGCATAATTATTGTAATTATACCTAGTACAACCAGCAGAATTATAGAGTTTCTGTATCTTTTCATTATGTATTTTCTTTAAAAACTGGGTTTAAACCTTACTGAACAATGCGGGTAAGATTTTTTGTTTCAAATCACTGCTAAAATGCTTTTGCACTAACTTACTTTAGTGTATTTCCGTTTCCGGAGATAGCCCTGAGCAAATGCAAATACCAGCACCAGAAGTATTGGCACCAGGGTATTGACTACCTGCCATTTTGTGCGTTCAGCATCCACCCTGGCAGCATCAAGAATACGTAATTTCACTTCGCGCGATCGCACCGAGAGCAGTCCGGAATCGTCGCAAAGAAAATTAACGGCATTCAGCACAAAATCCTGGTTTCCGAAACGCTGACCGGTATATTTGTCGTATCCCAGTGGCAAAGGCACAGGGCTTGAGGTTCCGGCCTGAAGCTGATTTTTGATAATATCACCATCAGCTACTACAATCATTTGTGTTTTCGGGCTTTTCCCGATAAAGCCAACTTCGGGCGATTCGGCAATTTCCTGCGGCACACGGTCGAGGAACAACGAATTAAATTCCCCATCCAGCAAAACGGCAACCGGCTGATAAGGCTGGTTGAACATTTGTACATCCGGCTTCTGGTAAAGGTAGCTAAGGCTGATCATAACAGGCGTATTCAACACCCTGCTGTAACGCGATGTAGCCAGAAGAATGGTTTTTTTAACTCCCGGAGTATCAAGCGTATCAATACTACTTACAAATTCAGTTTTTATCGCGTTCAGGTTGCGGACAATAGGGTGCGCTGAAGTAGGAATAAGTACCGGGAAGAATATCCATGGAATAAGTTTCTGATTGCCTTTCTGATCGATAACCACCGGAATGGGAAGCGAATTTACATCCACAATCAGGTTGCTGTTGAGCCTCACACCGTAATTGAAAAGCATATCATCGAGGTTCATTTCGTGGGTGAGAGCGATAGTTTTATCGGTTTTCTGCAAACTGTCCATCTCGGCATATACAGGATCAATAAACCACAGCGCTTTGCCACCATGCATGATAAACTGGTCGATGATAAATTTATCACGTTCGTCCTTCGCGAAAGCTGAATCGGGCTTGGCAATAATAATTGCTTTGTACTTGTTTTTAAGCGTGTATTCAGTCGAATCTTTTCCTTTGGCAACCCGATTGGTGAGTGCCGATAATTGCCCGTCGATCCGCACGTGGTCAATTTCGTAATATTCGCTTAAAGCTTCTTCAATGCTGGCGGTGTACTCAGCGGTTAATTCGCCATGTCCTTCGATGAAAGCAATTTTTGGTTTCTGCGAAACGGTGAGTTTCCTGATTACATTAATAAGCTGGAATTCGAGCGCCTGCACCGAGTTGTTTAAAACTTCTTCGGGCGGTTTGCCAACCTGGGTAAGCAACAGATCGAGCGGCAGTTCGCGGCTGCGGTAAGCAACCAAAGCTCCCGGGAAAATGATTTTACTCGATGTTTCAGCATCTTCGCGTACATTAAGTTCGGTGGCATTTAATCCCGATTCAGCAAGTTGTGTGTACATTGCTTCGAGTTCCGTTTTACTTTTTCCGGTAGTAGGATCGATAAATTCGTATTCGATATAATCGGAATACGCGCGGAACTGGTTGAGCATTTCGCGTGTTTCGTTGCGCAGCCGTTTAAAACCGGCAGGAAATTCGCCTTCGAGATACACTTTGAAGTACACCACGTCTTTCAGCTCTTTGAGCATTTTACGTGTCGAAGGCGCAAGGGTATAGCGTTTTTCGGCGGTAAGATCGAGGCGGTAAAAAGCAAAAGAGCCGATAATATTTACCATTACAACGATGGATAATCCTATGGCAAGTTGCACGAAACTGTTACGCCTGATATTTTTTCTGTTCTCTGTCATGTCTCTTCTTTTTCCAGGATTACCATTTTCTGCGTTCGAGCCTGAAGCGTGTAAGCATCAGGAAAACAGCTATCAGGCTTAAAAAATATATTACATCGCGTGTATCGATTACTCCACGGCTCATTCCGGTATAATGATAATTTATCCCGAGCTGACTTACCAGCAATCCGAAGGAGCCAAAAAATGCCAGGTCGTAAATAAACTCAAAACCGATATACATAAACCCGCTGAGGAAAACGGCGATGAGGAAGGAAACTATCTGGTTATTGGAAATGGCCGATGCAAAAATCCCTATGGCAACAAATCCCGCTCCCAAAAATATCAAACCGATGTACGAGCCCCAGGTTCCGCCATGGTCGAGGTTTCCGGGAGGCATTCCCAGTTTGTAAACGGTTACATAATAAATGAATGTTGGCAATATAGCGAATATCACCAGAATCAAACCGGCAAGGTATTTTGCAAGTATGATTTCGATATCGGTAATCGGTTTTGTGAGCAGCATTTCCATAGTGCCGGTTTTGTGCTCTTCGGCAAACGACCGCATAGTAATGGCCGGTATAAGGAAAAGGAAAACCCATGGAGCAAGCATAAAATAGTTGTCGATGCTGGCAAACCCATAGTCGAGGATATTGAACTGCAGCGGGAAAACCCACAGGAACAGCCCGTTAATGAGCAGGAATACGATAATAACCGCATACCCTATCAGTGAGCTTAAAAATGTGCTGATCTCTTTACGTAATAATGTGTACATGCTTATGTGCCTTTCGGTTCGGAGGCGCAAAATTAAGGATTTTGATCGGGTATTAAAAAGGTAATATTTTATGATTTAAATAGCGGGATTTTGATTTTACCGCAAGGACGCAAAGGAACAATACACGCAGTAAAAATGGCCATAAATATTTTAGTGATTTCTGCAAATCAGCTATTCAACCAGCATTATACTCTAAAACAAATGATTCGGGCAGTAAGGAAGTTTCAATATTTTTCGAAACACACCATTTGTT
>CAZOXJ010000099.1:0-14969 GCA_964583325.1 uncultured Lentimicrobiaceae bacterium | reverse complement strand
TCCTGGGTGATGTGGGTAACCTGATGCTGAAGAAAAAACCAGATTTCGATCCGCGGAATTATGGTTTTCAGAAGATGCTGCCATTAATCAGGGGCATGAACAAATTTGAAATTGACGAACGCGAAAGCGGGAAAAGTAATATCAAGCATATTTATATCAGGAAGAAATAAGAATTCTAAATGGAAGATACCTTCCTAATCAAGAATAAGTTTAAAGATTTCTTTCAAAAAAATGTTGCAACACTATAAAGCAAAAGCCCGGTTGACCAGGCTTTGTTTATTAAAATCTTCCTTGATTCTGTAGCATTTTCAAAATCCATCCTAAATTAAAAAGCAAAAAACCAATTAGAGGAAACAGTATTGCAACAAAACTGCGCTTCCCTTTCACCCCGCTGGCGCGGATTTGCAATCCGTGCCGGTAACAACTTCATCGCTATCGCACAAACTATTACTCCGAAGGTAATCCTTTCGTGTAAATCTATAAATCCAGCACCCCGCAACCACACCTTTAGTATTATGGAAATTATAGTTTCGACTTATGAGGCAAATTTAATGAAATTCATATACATATGAATTCAAAAAGATTGAAGGAGTTTAATGTGGAACGGGATTAAAGTTAATGACACCAAACGAAAGGATTACTTTCGATGTGATAGTATTTGCAGTTGCGAGTATTGCACGAAAACTGACTCTGCAAATAAAAAATCAATCCAACTGAAAAGTATCCGAAAAAATTCTTTAATTTTGTATCCGAATAGATACACTCATTATGTTTTTTATTGAGAAAACTTCTGAATTTGACAAATGGCTGAGAAATCTAAACGATTTGAAAGCAAAAGCAATAATCTTGTTCAGAATTCAAAAATTGGAACTTGATGAACATTTTGGTGACTGCAAAACAGTTGGTGACGGAATTCAAGAAATGCGAATCAGTTTTGCTAAAGGTTATCGTGTTTATTTTAAAGAAAAAGACGGCAAAATTATTGTTCTCTTAATAGGCGGAGACAAATCGACTCAACAAAAAGACATTAAGAAAGCAAAAGAAATTTGGAAAAAATTAAATAAATAGAAATGAAAACTACGAAATTTGACATAGCGGACTATCTGGACAGCAAAGAGATGATTGCAGAATATCTCAATACTGTACTTGCAGAAGGAGACAATTCTGATGTCATTAATGCAATTGGACACATTGCAAAAGCTATCGGAATGACTAAAATTGCAAAAGAAACCGGTTTGAGCAGACCGAGTTTATATAAAGCCTTGTCGGATGGTTCAAAACCCCAATTTGCGACAATTATGAAAGTTCTAAAAGCGGTTGGCGGACAAATTAAAGTGAATCCAATGTCTACATGAAAAAATAATGACACCAAAGCAAAAAATACCTTTCGTAAAATAGTTCGCACGTTAACGGTGCTTCCTTATGAAAACAAACAATAGCCTGATTTTCTTTATATTTCTATTTTCATGTTTTTATTGTTCCGCTCAGGAAAGTTTTTCACTGCGCTTATCTGATGCCACCCTTGATCTTACAAAACAGAAGGTGGTTTACGATCCTTCGTACTTTACAATCAGCTATCCGGACGGCGATATACCGGCAGGTAAAGGTGTTTGCACTGATGTTGTTATCCGCGCCTATCGTAAACTTGGCATTGATTTACAAAAGGAAGTTCATGAGGATATGAAAGCCAATTTCGGGAAATATCCTAAAAACTGGGGACTTACGCACACCGATAAAAACATCGACCACAGGCGGGTTCCAAACCTGATGGTGTTTTTCGAACGAAAAGGACAAGTTAAAACAATCAGCAATAAATCAGCCGATTACACACCCGGAGATATTGTTTGCTGGAACCTCGGCGGTGGAATTACGCACATTGGCCTGGTGGTAAATAAACGTTCAACTGACGGGCTTCGTCCGCTTATTGTTCATAATATTGGTGGCGGACAGGTGTTAGCCGATTGCCTGTTTGAGTTTAAAATTATCGGGCATTATGTTTATGAGAAATAGTTCCTGGCCAGGAATTGAAAGGAATTAAGAAGACGGAAGTCGGAAGACGGAAGATTTCAGCGAAGCTTCTGACTCCGGTCTTCCGACAAAATATTTTAGATTTCTTTTCACCAAAGCCTATCCCTACTTCACCCTGTTCAACGCGTCCTGTTTTACTTTATCAGCTTCGTCGCGGGCGCGGTTAATTACTGCATCGGATTGTTTCTTTGCTTCAGCAACTATTTTATTCGCCTGGGTATCGCCTTCCTTTTTAACCTTTTCGGCACCTTTTTTGGCTGCTATTTCAGCAATATAGCCATTCTTTTTACCTTCGGCAACTAGTCGGGTAGCCGACGAATCAGCAGCAAAACGCACCTGTGCAGCGGCTTTGTTGGCTTCCACCATTAATTTCTGGGCTTGCTTTTCAGCTTCGGCTATTATTTTAGCGGCTTCGGCATCTGCCTTTGCTATCAGGTTGGTTGCTTCCTCCTTGGCTTTGGTTACCAGTTCTTCCTTTTTCTTTTCCACCTCCGCAAGAACCTGATTTTTCATTTCCTCGGCAAGTCCGGCCATGGCTGATTTTATTCCGGCTGTAATTTTAGGATCGGTTACAGTTCCGCCAATTAAAATGGTAACCGGCACTATATCTCCAAGAGTAACATTAACACCTTTTTTTGAAGCATCTTTTAAAAGTCCATCAAGTACATTATTGGCTTTTGCACCAAAATCAGCCCTAGGAATATCCAGGGTAAGAACAAAATTTAATACCTGGTCGAGGCCGGTTGAACCGGAAAATGAAGACTTATAGGTACCTAATTTAAAATCCATCGGTTTAACGGTAGCTTTTCCATCAATTACATCAAACGAAAGATTGATTTTTTCGAGCGAAGGATTTCTGAGTTTCTCGATCTTAAGAATATCGGCAATTTTGTTAAACGTATTAACATCGGCGAGTTTCAGAATATCCGAAAGCACAAGTCCATACGCCGATATCGAAGTAAGTTCGGGCATCATATCCTGCTTGAGTTCCCCTTTAAATTTCAGATTGGTACTGATAGCGCCTTTCAGTTTTTCAGCGATGGGAGCAAATTTTTGCAGGGAAGCAAATGCATCGAATGATTGTTTCACATCCATATTTTTAATCTGCAAATCCATATCAACCAAAGGTTTTGCCGGATCAAATGTACTGTACGAACCTTTTAATGCCATGGAACCACCGAGCAAATCAGCCTGCAAACCTTCGAGTAAAAGAGTATGATCTTTAATCCTGATGGTACCGCTCACATTACTCATGTCGTAGGTATCATAGATCAGGCGGGCAAAAGTTGATTTCATTGTGATGTCCATGTCTCCCGGAATCTCAATTACAGTCAACGCTGATGTATCGGCAGGAGTTGCAGGAGAATCACTTCCGGCCATTACGCTGTTGATATCCATAAAGTTGGAAGTTGTAGAAAGCGATCCCCGCAACACAGCACTTTTCTTCATTGCATATGGAATATAATTTTCGATCTTGCCATTGGCCGAAAAATCGTTTTTACCTATCGTCATTGCTAATCCGGTAAGCTGCGCATAGGCTGGAGTGAAATCGAGCCTTGCTTTGCTGATATTCACGGGTTGTGAAACCTCAGAGCCTTCGTAAACAAGCTTATCAACAGTTGCAAAACCCGAAGCTTTAAACTGATCGTAGGCACCTTTTTCGATTGCCGATATTTTTCCACTAAATGCCATATCCGCATTAACGATACCGGCTAATTTGGTGTCATCTCCTAATGGATACACTTTCGAAACGCTTGAAAGATCAAGAACGCCTTTTACCGTTGCATTAATATCAGGATCGGAAACGGGAGTGCGCAAAGCCAGCGTGATATCAACCGGATTTTGCATCATGTTCAGGTGCATTCGCGGAACATCAACCGTTGTGTGGTCCATCACACCGTCGGGATTGGCAATTGCAGCCTGCAGGTTAACTTCCGAAACACTTCCGGGCAAACCGGGATAGCTGAACATACCATCGGCCACTTTCAGGTTTATGGCAAAAGAAGGTATTGAAACATCGCTGTACAAACCTTTTACGAACCCATCAAAAGCCATGGTTCCTGCTGTTTTTACATTGTCAAAATCCTTTGAATAAATAGCAGGGATAAGCGAGAGAAATGCTTTAAACGTGTTTTCTTTTGCTGCAAATTTTATGTCCATATCATAACCGTTCTCAGGCATAGCAAAGAAACCATCTGCAGTTATATTCAAATCGTTTAGACTTACAATTCCATCTTTAAAAGTAAAAGTCCAGGTTTCGAGGTTAGCATCGAGCAAGGTTGTTATTTCACCATTCGACTTACTCAAATAACGGACACCATCGTAATCGGCAGTAATTTCGTTGATAACAGCATCAATATCAAGCTTCGTAACATCGGCGGTCATATCTCCGCTAAGTGTGCCGCTCAATCCGCCGAAAGCAAGCCTGGTTGGGATTTCAGCATCATCATAGATTATTTGTGCATCATTGATTTCTATTTTGTTGAGATACACTTTAAAATCAGACGTTTCCGAAACGGAATCGGTCGCTCCGGGTTCCTTCATAATATCCCAGTTAACTTTGCCGTTTGCCAGCACTTTAAAAAGCAGATGAGGCGATGTTAATCCAATCTGTTTCACTTTGTAATTGCTTCCGCGAAAAACACTGGCAAGGTCAACCGTAAGTGTTAATGCAGGAATAGACGCAAGTGTATCTTTATCGAAATCGCCGGCTCCTGCCACAACCAGGTTTTTTACTTTTACTGTGAGATCGGGGAATTGCCTGAACAGGGTCACTCCTACCCCATCGAATGTTACAACTGCATCCAGGTTTTTATTTATTTGGGACTGAACAGCTTTCTGGATTTTACCTTTAAAAACGAAAGGTAAAGCGATAACTATCAATAAAAGTAAGCCTATTACGATGGCTGAAATTTTCAATGCTTTCTTCTTCATGACTGAGAGAATTTATTTAATCTAAAATGTAAACGTAAAAATGTGGGGAAAAGTCTACAACCTTGCCGATCTGTTGCGAAGTAAATGATCGGCAATTACAAGAGCGGCCATTGCTTCAACTATGGGAACTGCGCGAGGAACCACGCATACATCATGCCTTCCTTTGCCTTCAATTTCGACACTTTGGCCTTCGCGATTCACTGATTGCTGGGTTTGCCTTATAGTTGCAATCGGTTTAAAAGCAACCCTGAAAATAATATCGGCTCCGTTACTGATGCCGCCCTGTATTCCGCCTGAATGGTTGGTTGCCGTTTTAATTTTACCAGGGCCGGCAGCCATAAAAATATCGTTGTGTTCCGAACCACGCATGGCCGGAGCTTTGAAACCTTCGCCATATTCGAATCCTTTGGCCGTGTTTATG
The DNA here is from genome assembly GCA_964583325.1 of uncultured Lentimicrobiaceae bacterium. Classification (GTDB taxonomy): domain Bacteria; phylum Bacteroidota; class Bacteroidia; order Bacteroidales; family UBA4417; genus UBA4417. The sequence goes on along the minus strand of CAZOXJ010000099.1, from coordinate 9,586 downwards.
CTCATCACTGCCTTGGCTAGTTCGGCCTGCAGCTTATCAAAAACCGGTTCACCCAAACCCGCAGGAACACCTTCAATAATGCAGGAAATTACTCCACCGGTGGTATCACCTTCCTCTTTCAGCCGGTTGATAAGTGCAACCATTTTATCCGATGCTGTTTTATCCGGGCAACGAACAGGGCTGGATTCGATATTTTCGAGCTGATCCATGCTGAAATCTTGCGCTGTATCAATTTCGCCAATACTTCGTACATAAGCCTTAACAGTGATGCCGGCTTCCTTTAAAAACAGTTTTGCGATGGCACCTCCGGCAACACGTGAAAGTGTTTCACGCGCTGAAGCTCTTCCTCCGCCTCTGTAATCGCGGAAACCGAACTTGCTGTCGTAGGTATAATCGGCATGGGAAGGACGGTATGCATCACGCAAATGCTCGTAATCTGAGCTGTGATGGTCCTTATTGCGAACTTCAAAAGCAATTGGAGTTCCGGTGGAACGGCCTTCGAAAACGCCCGAAAGGATTTCGATTGTATCGCTTTCGTTTCGGGCGGTAGTTATTTCCGACTGACCGGGTCGACGACGGTTGAGTTCCTGCTGAATAAAATCAAGGTCAATAACAAGCCCCGAAGGACAACCGTCGATAATGCCGCCAATAGCAGCACCATGCGATTCGCCAAAAGTTGTTAGTCGGAATAGTATTCCAAAAGTATTTGCTGACATAACACAAAGGTACGATAATAAAGAAAAGGATAAAATGGCAACTAGCAATTGCCATTTTCGATTTCTCCGGGCATAAAAAAAGCCCCTCACCGGGGCTTTTTACATTTTATTGCTGCTCTTTGGCAACGTTTTTCAGAATTTTCGCTTTGGCTTCGAGGGTAGCAAGTTCCTCTTTGGCACGGGCGATTTTACCTTCAAATTCGGCTTTCAGTAAATTAGCCTGTTTTGACCTGGCAAAGAAACCGATATTATTTTCCCAGAGCAGGATTTCTTCTTTCAGACTATCAATTTTTGACTGAAGTCCGGTCCGTTCGCGGTTTATGATACGACCTGCATCCGGCTGATCCTTCACATTTTCGAAACGCGAACGATAATTCATCTGGTGCGCTTCGTTGGAATCAACTTTCAGCTTATCATAGATTTTATTCACAGCTGCTTTAAATTCAGCTTGAATGCGATCCTTTTCCTTAATAGGAACATGACCTGTTTCCATCCATTCGCGCTGTAATTCCTTCACTTTCGAAAGGCTTTCCTGCCTGTTTTCGCTGAATTCAAAAGCAGTAAGCTTGGCAAGAATCTCCAGCTTTAATTGAAGGTTTGCGCCTTCACTGGCTTGTAAGCCTTTAAAGTGCTCATTTTTAGTATTAAAAAACTCATCACAGGCAGTCCGGAAACGTTTCCATATTTTTTCGCTGTGCTTGCGGGGAACAGGACCAATTTTCTTCCATTCTTCCTGGAGTTTGATCAGTTCGCGCGACGAATTCTTCCAGTCGGTGCTAAGCTTATGCGATTCAGCTTGCAGACAGAGTTCAACTTTGAGGTTGTAATTATTGAGCTGCTGGTCTTTAAGCTTCGAGAAATATTCCTTTTTATTAGAGAAATACAGATCGAGCTGAACTTTGAAACGGTTCCAGATTTCGTTGTTCACTTTTTGAGGAGCCTGTCCAACGGATTTCCACATTTTAAGCAGTTCATTCACCTGGTTGGTGCTGTCCTGCCATTGTTTTATTGAATTGAACTCAGTGGCAACAAGCTGTTCCGCTTTTTCACAAAGTAAAACTTTTGCAGCATAATTCGCTTCGAGTTCACCCTGAATTTCTTTGTAGAATTCGTGGCGGCGGTCGTTGATTTTTTCGGTAGCGGTTTTAAAACGATCCCAAACTTCTTCGCGTTTGTCCTGTGCAACAGGGCCAATTTCTTTCCACTCTTCGTGAAGCTCCTGTAAACGCTTGAACGATTGCGATATAGATGATTCAAGAACCAGTTCTTCAGCCTTTTCGCATAATTCCATTTTGCGTTCGAGGTTTTTACGAAGATCGAGGTCTTTTAATTCTTTATTGATTTTTACCTTGTCGAAAAATTTCTCGATAAGGAAATGATAGTTCTGCCATAAACCCTGGGCTTCGGTTTTGGGAACCATCCCTATAGTTTTCCACTGATCCTGCAATGCTTTAAATTCATCGTAGGTTTTTTTCAGGGTTTCCTCTGAATTGATCAGCACCTTCAGTTCATCCAGAATTTTCTTCTTGGCTTCGAGGTTAACTATTTTAACTTTTTCCTGATCTTCGGTAAAGCGGAATTTATTGTGTTTGTATATTCCAAAAGCAGATTTAAAACGTTCTTCGAGCGGGTCAACTGTTTCGAAATTCTCCGCTTCTTCCGTTTCGGCTACTTTCTGGTACAATTCCTGATGCTCCTTATTGGTGATTGCCAGGTAGGCTACCTTGATCAGGGCAACTTTTGATTTTATTTCGTTAACATCCTCATTCTGCACAATTTCTTCAAGCATCACAACCAGTTGTTCCCGGCTCATGTGGGCAAAATCAACATCAACAGTTTCAGCAGCAGCGACCTCAGCATCAATAGCATCATCAATTGATTCGATTTCATCACCTGCTTTAATTGCAATAACCTCTTCAGGCTCTGCAACCACTGCCGGTTCGGCAACCACTTCGGGCTCTGGAACCACTTCGGTTTCAGCAACTGCTTCCGGTTCGGCAACTACTTCGGTTTCAGCAACCACTTCGGGTTCGGCCACTACTTCAGTATCAGCAACTGTTTCGGGTTCGGTAACTGTTTCAGGTTCAGCAACTGTTTCGGTTTCGATAACTGTTTCGGCTTCGTTAACCACTTCAGGTTCGGCAACTGCTTCAGATTCGGCAACTGTTTCGGGTTCTTCAACCATTTCTGGCTCGGTAACCACTTCGGGTTCAGCAACTGCTTCAGTCTGCGCCGGTTCTTCAACAACTTCAGTTTCTGCTTCGGCAGTTACAACTGGTGATGATGATTCTTCAACTGTGTTTACAGCTTCTTCTTGCTGTGAATTCTCCTCCTGGTTGAGCATTGGAGCTTCTTCAGGATTTTGATCGGGATGTTTGGTAGATTCCATCTGTTGATGAGTTAGTAATTAAACTATTGACCAGGTTAAATAAAACCCGCCATTTCTTCTGAAACAGCGGTAGTATGCGTGTTTTTCTGTAAGAAAAGATTAGTTCTGCAAAGGTTCCTTTCTTTGAGAAAGGAGTGCAAATTTAATAACATTTCGTTAAGTAGCTGAATTAATTGAAATTTGATTGAGAATAACTTCCCGCTTTATATCATGCAGCTGCAAGGGTCTATGTTTCATCAGAAAGCTGACCGGTTAAAAATGATATATCCAATGTTCACGAAGAAGGAAACCGGGGTACCGTCATCGTAATAATTAAATGATGCACTCAAAGGGCCAATAGGAGTATTATAAACAAAACCTGTGGAAACAATGTAATGCAAGGTTGGGAAAAGCTCACTGTAAACGGTCTGATTTAAATTATCGCTGCTTAGCTCGCGAAAAGGGGCCATTACAAATCCTTCGAGACGTATATCAATATTTTTACTTACCGTAAAGATATTTCTCATCCCAATTGCGGTAAAACCTGCGGGGCGATATGTAGACTGATAAAATGTTAACATTTCGTAAACCGGGGCATAATGCGGCATATACAGCGTTGTGGAAGTGTAATTTCTAAAACTGCTGAGCGAATTTGCCTGAAACTCGAAGTTGATTCCGGGGCTATAAAGCGACTTTGTTTTAAAGTATTTATCAAACTTAAATTTAACTGAAAAGTAGTTATGATAATCGGAATAATCGCCTTCAAGCAGCGAAGTAGTTCCCGGTGTATGTTTTTCGAGTCCGCTTATAAACTGCGCTGAAGCGTATATTCTTGCTCCCTGGTTCGCATATTGCTTCCTGTTGAGCGTGTTAAACTCTATTTCCATATACGGGCTGTAATAACCGAATCGGGTTTTATCGGCAACGTCTTCGGAAGTAGCTGAATTATTCTGAAAGTAATCAGCACGGTTTATTCCCCAGGTAAGGCCTGTTTCAATTTTCCCTTTGTAGGTTATCGGGAAACCAATATCTGCCCTGAAATGGGTATTGTTTTCATAAAGGAAAAGAGGCGTATCATCAATAAAAAAGAATGACTTTGTCCGATAGTAATTAAACTGATTGAAAGTGTATTCCAACTCAACATATTTAGGTTTTCGCCCGGGTAGTTCAACCCTGCCACCAACAAGTGCGGAGTTATAAAAACGCCCGAAAAAACCGTTGATTTTTACCGTGGTTGCCACTTTCCGCCAATAACTGTATTGCAGCTGCAGAAAAATTTCATTGGTAGCACCTGACGAGAGGCTTCCGCCAAAGTCGGCTTTAATTGCCGCCTCATACTGTGTATCTATTATAAACTTATAGCGGTGCGAAATAGTATCGTATGCCAACGTCGGATAAACTGACTTTAAGCGGTCTTCTCCTATTACTTTAAAATACCCGGTTTTTACCTGTTCAAGATCGAGGTCGCGTGAGTAATAGGTATTTGTTTTGCGCCCTTTTACCTGGCCCATTACAGCGTTTGCAACATACAACGCCTGACCTTGCTGTAATCCTCTTACTTCCACGCTGTTTACTTTAAGCTCGGGCTTTCTGCCGTTGAAGTTTTGTCTTATTCTGTCATGCATTTCCTTGCTTACTCTATCGAGCACAAACATCCGTATCTGAGGGATCAGCCGCTCTGTTGCCACGTATCCGCTATCAATAAAAGCCTGGGTATAAGAGAAATCGATAACATTAACGTCCTTCAGGCGTGGCTCTATCAATACGCTTGCATCGCAATACAAATCAAATTTCGTTTCTCCCATTAGCATACTGGTGAGTTGTGATACCACATCATCATCCGAAGGCGGATCATAATTGCCTGAAGCTTTACTCCCAATTATTATATCCGGGAAGAAATCATCCATTACAACATCTGAAGGGAAATTATTGTACATGCCTCCATCGAACAGCAAACGCCCGTCAATACGAATAGGCTTGAAGTAAAAAGGAAAAGTCATCGATGCTCTGATTGCTGATCCTACGTCGCCGCTTCGCATGATATAGGGTCTGTTATGACGAACATCAGCGGCCACACAGCGGAAAGGCACCATAAGACTGTCGAAATTGTATTCCGAAACCGCCGAAGCTGCCGAAAACAACTCTAGGAAGGCAAAGTCCATTCGCATAGGCGAAACAACATTTGTCGGTAATTGCGTTTGCAATACCGAATCATACTTAAATCTGAAGGTGAGCCAGGAAGGATCGGGTTGTCCTTTACGAAAAAAATAAGTGTACTGCAGATCGAGTTTCCCCGAAACCCATTTCGCGAACTCTTCGGAATTAATGATCTCCTGCATCTGATCCGGCGAATAGCCGGAAGCATATAATCCGCCTATTATGGCACCCATGGATGTGCCGGCAATATAATCAATAGGTATCCCATTATCTTCGAGCGCCCTTAAAACACCTATATGTGTTACGCCTTTAGCTCCGCCACCGCTAAGTACTACTGCGACCTTTTGTGGGCAGGCCAAAACAGCAATAGAACAGAAAAACATAACAAGGATATACTTCTTCACTTTCATTTTTTAAGGATAACAAAAATAAGAAAATCCGGCTAAGTAACCGGGCTTTATCTTTTTTAAAAACATGATCGCAAAAACCATCAAAGCCTTGACTGTCGAATGCTTTATCCCAAACAATATCGCATAAAATTCAGCAAAAAAGATTGGCGAAAACAGTTTCAGAAGGTTTAAAAAAAATACCTGGCAGCATCAGCGGGGATACTTCCAGGTATTTAAAATCCAGATTAAATAATCAGGAGGTAATGAGGAAACCGAAGTAATAATTAAGGTGAGTTACCTAAAGTTCGGGATTTCCTATAGCTGAATTGGAGTAAAAGCAGGTATTTTCACATTATGCTTTCTCCAAAGCCTGATCGAGGTCAGCTATAAGGTCGCTCACATCTTCAATTCCAACGGAATAACGAACAAGTCCGTCTGTAATTCCGGCTTTTTCTTTGCCTTCGGCTGATACTTTCGAATGTGTCATTGAAGCCGGATGCTGTATTAGCGTTTCAACACCGCCTAAGGAAACGGCAAGAATCGCCATTTCAACACTGTTCATCAGCTTTCTGCCAGCTTCAACTCCTCCTTTAAGTTCGAAGCTTATCATGCTCCCAAAACCATCCATCTGGATTTTTGCGAGTTCGTGCTGCGGGTGCGAAGCCAGTCCCGGGTACTTCACCCAATCCACTTTCGGATGGTTTTCGAGATAGGTTGCAATTTTCATTGCCGATTCCTGCGCTCTGTCGATACGGATGCTCAGCGTTTTAACACCACGGATAACCAGGTATGCCTGATGCGGATCCATGTTAAAACCCAAAGTAACCATTACTGAACGTAATTTCTTGTATAAAGCTTCATCTTTTGCAATTACAACGCCTCCTACAATATCGGCATGGCCGTTAATGAATTTGGTAAGTGAATGCAACACGATATCGGCTCCAAGTTCGAGTGGGCGTTGAAGGTAAGGGCTGCAAAAAGTATTGTCAACAGCTACCGGAATACCATGCTGATGAGCTAAAGCGCAACAAGCTTTTAAATCGGTGATATCTATTGTGGGATTCGATGGTGTTTCTATAAACAACAATCTGGTCTCGGGTCTGATAGCCTTACGTACTTCTTCAACGTCGGCAGTATTTACAAAAGTTGCCTCTATCCCGAATTTCTTGTAATACGTTTCCAATACAACACGCGACGGGCCATAAACGGCAGCAGAACTTACCACATGATCTCCCTGCGACAGCATTGCGCCATAAACCGTATTTACAGCACCCATGCCCGAACTGGTGGCAATCCCGCCACAGCCTTTTTCGAGATCGGCAAGCAAAGTTTCCAAAGCGTGTATGGTCGGATTGCCTATACGGGTATATATGTATCCATCGCTATCGCCGGCAAAACAAGCAGCTCCATGTTCGGCACTGTCAAATTTAAAAGTCGATGTCTGGTAAATTGGAACTGTTGCACTTCCCAGTGCGTCATTAAAATCACCGCCATGTATCAGCATGGAATTGAAACCGATGTTCTTTTTTTTCATTGAAATTCAATTAAATTGTTACTTATTTTTTGAGATTGATTTTTAAGATAAAACTTGAACCGACAGCCATTCAGCAATATTCTTCCAGGCCTCCGAAAATACAACTGGATTAATTCCACTGGAATTTTTACCGGAACCGGGACTATGATCTGTCATCACTGGTATTATTCCGCGCAAAGGTATAACATGTGCCGCACAATACGCTTTAATATCCTCAACAATAGCGTGTTTATCCGAAACTTTATTCAGTATTACTCCGGAAGGAATTCCTGCAGTTTTAACCAAACTGAGCATTACTGTAAGTTTCTTTTCCCACTCTGCTTCAGGCTCAACAACAATTATGGCCATATCCGTTCCTTGCAAGCCCAGCATGATATTACTGTCGTTTCCCGGAGCAAAATCACAAATCACTGTTGACTCAGGCTTGATGCGTTCGAGCAATGCATTTATCAGAGGTTTGTGAAACTGTCCGAATTCCTGCAGTTGACCGGCAATTAAAGGAATTCCGTCTATTTGGCCTTCCACCAGGTTTCCCGACAGTTTTTGCAGCATCCTGATTCCATTTCGTGTACACGCTTTCAGACAATTACCACATGAAATGCAGCGCGAAACTACCAGGCTTACCGAAGGCTGGTATCGGTTAAACAGGATGGCATTTTCGGAACAATACCCTGAACAAATCCCACAATAACGACAATGCGAAATATCAATTACTGGCAATGGAGCATAAATTTTCTCGGTTGTTAACCCGAATTCATCAGCCATGCCAATTAAATCCGGCTTCTCGATATCAAAATCAGCTAGTTGAACAGGATTATGTCCGTTCAAAGCTGCATTTCGGCATAGCCCTAACGCAATAGTTGTCCGGCCCACAGAGCCTTCATAGGATAGTATAGCGATTTTTGTTCCCGTAATCTATTAATTTAGTATGAACTACAATTATTTAGCTTTCTTCAACAAAGAAGGAAACCCTGAAGCTAGTGACTTCTGTCGGTTAAAAACACCATCTTTTGCTTCTTTAACATCTTCGATCGTATAAAAAGCATTTGGATGAAACTGGTGTAGGGTATTTACAAAAACATCGATTTCTTTCCTTCTTATAATGGAAAAAATGATTTTTACCTTTCCTTTTGCACCTTCAGCATTAAGAATGGTTAACCCGAAGTTATGCGATTTTAATTCCGAAATGAGTTCGGGCGATTCACTTGAAAGAATAACCCTGATAATTGAAGTTCCGATCGACAATTTCTCCTCGAGGGTGATGCCTATAAAATTTCCCATGGCAAATCCTGCGCCGTAAGCTACGTAACATAACCAGTTATCGAGGTGCTGCATGATCTGACCAATAGCTAACAACCAAATTATCACTTCGAAAAAACCGAGAAACGGAGCAATGTGTTTCATCCCTTTTGCAAGGAAAATAAGTCGCATTGTACCAATGGTCTGATCGAGTATCCTTGCAAAAAAAATCAAACCTGGCAATAATACCCAGGTAAAAAACCAACTATCAGAAACAATTAAATCCATAGGAGTCTTTTTGAATTTGTGCGGCTAAATTAATGCAATAATATGGCTTGATACCCACAAATCACAAATATTTACAGGTATGAACAGCAATACTTTTACTAAATTATTTTTTAGTGCGAACATCTGAATGTATAACTTTGTTGCACATTATCTTAACCCTAATTCTTCTCAATACTATGAACCGAATATTCTTCAATACACTGCTTTCAACACTTTTACTGTGCCTTCCGGTGCTGGTATCGGCCCAGGAAGAAGCCCGGTTGCTGCGTTTTCCGACAATTAACGGCAACCAGATTGTTTTTTCGTATGCAGGCGATTTATATACTGTTCCTGTTTCGGGTGGCATGGCACGCAAATTAACCAGTGATGCCGGATATGAAATGTTTTCGCATTTTTCGCCTGATGGAAGTACAATTGCTTTTACCGCCCAATACGATGGAAATACTGAAATTTACACCATACCCTCAAAGGGCGGAGTTCCAGCCAGGCTTACAATTACGGCTACCCTTGGGCGTGATGACATCAGCGACAGGATGGGCCCGAATAATATTGTCATGGGGTGGACACCCGATGGGAAAAATATTATTTACAGATCGCGAAAGCAAACGTTTAACGATTTCATAGGCCAACTGTTTATAGTGCCGGTTACGGGTGGAATGTCAAAAGAACTTCCTTTACCGGCCGGAGGATTCAACTCCTATTCACCCGATGGTAAGCAATTAGCGTACAACAGGGTTTTCCGCGAATTCCGGACATGGAAATATTATAAAGGTGGAATGGCCGATGATATCTGGATTTATGATTTCGCGGCTAAATCAACCCGAAATATAACTTCCAATACTGCCCAGGATATTTTCCCGATGTGGTTTGGCGACGAAATTTATTTCTGCTCCGA
>CAZOXJ010000098.1:3567-15148 GCA_964583325.1 uncultured Lentimicrobiaceae bacterium | reverse complement strand
TTGAGGGGGATTGATTGCTTCAATTTATAGTTATAAAAGTGAATCCTAAAATATTTATTCTGTTATTAAGTTGACTGGATTTATAGTATATTTATTGCTTATAATAACACTCAAATTATCCAGCCATGATCCAGGTCGAAGCACTTTTTCAGATTTCATATGGTTTGTATATCGTAAGTTCGGGCAATAAAGCCAAGGGTAACGGGTACATTTCAAATACAGTGTTCCAGGTTACTGCCGAACCGCCGCAATTCGCCGCCAGTTGCAATAAAGATAATTACACTGCCGGATTTATTACCGAATCAGGTGCTTTTGCTGTTTCGGTACTTCATAATGATACTGATCCTGATATTATCGGGCGTTTCGGGTATAAATGCGGACGGGATTTTAATAAGCTCGACGGTGTTGATGTGAAATACGGCGAAACCGGCGTTCCTATTATTCTGAACGATTGCATCGCATTCCTCGAATGCAAAGTGGTTCAAACGATTGACGTTGGCACTCATCTTATTTTCATTGGCGAACTAATTCAGGCTGAGGTGGTTGATGACACAAAGGAAGCGATCACCTACCTGCATTACCGCCGTGTGCGCAAAGGATTATCTCCTAAAAATGCGCCTACCTATATTGATAAATCAAAAACAGAAGCAAAGCCTGTTGGCAAAGGGTTTAAGAAATTCGAATGCACTGCATGCGGCTATGTGTATGATGAAGCTGAGCAGGAAGTCCGCTTTGCCGATTTGCCCGAAGATTGGATTTGCCCGGTATGCGCCTCCGAAAAGTCTGATTTTATCGAAATTGAATAAAATCAAACATTTTCTTAAATCATCCGAAACGCTTTCACGGCTATAAAGGCTTCTCGCCGGTAAGTTCACTTACAACTTTACGTTTTTTCCGGCTTTTATCAGGCCATATCAACGATGCAGCTATGCTTATGCTTAAAATTGATACAATTACTATCAAAGAATGTACTGTTGTAAATCCAAGGTCGTGAAGCTGAACATGAAGCAACATTTTGAATCCGATAAACGAAAGCAGGAATGCCAAACCATGCTTCAGGAACCTGAACATGCCAATAACATGTGCTACCACAAAAAACAATGACCGTAATCCCATGATTGCGAATATGTTGGAGAAAAACACAATATAAGGGTCTTGCGTTATCGAGAAAATGGCGGGTACAGAGTCCACTGCAAAAATAACATCGGTAAATTCGATTACCAATAACACCAAAAACAAAGGAGTAAAGTATAAACGGTTGTTGTCGTGTTTGTTGCGGAACCAGAAATGCTGACGAAAATAGGTAGGGTGAACCGGAAAATACCTTGATACAAACTTAACAACCGGATGGTGAGCCGGATCTACTTTATCTTCTTTATTCCTTTCGAGGAACATTTTTATCCCTGTAAATACAAGGAAAGCGCCGAAAATATACAAAATCCAGTCGAAACGCTGAATTAATGCTGCGCTCAGAAAGATAAAGATAAACCTCATAATTACCGCACCAATAATACCCCACATCAGTACGCGTTTGTAATACATTTGCTGCACCCCGAACGACATGAAAACCAGTATCATAACAAATACATTATCAACGGAAAGCATGTATTCGATCAGGTAGCCTGTAATGTATTCGAGTGCCAGGTTTTTACGGTAAATCTCAATTGCCTGGTTTACATCGGTTACCCCCAGTATATTATAGGTATGTTTGTAGGTATCAATACGGTACTGAACATCTTCTATTGTTTTCACGCCATGTAGGCGATCGCCGAAATAGAGCAGAAGAAAATAAAATCCTATTGCAAAACTTACCCAAACCAGGGTCCAGATAAAAGCCTCACGGAATTTAACTTCGTGGCTTTTCTTATCAAAAATCCCGAGGTCAAGGGCCAGGATGGCAGCAATAAAAAGAAGGAATCCCGCAAAAATGAGGTGTTCAGAGGCAATCATAGAAAAATGTATGAGTTAATGGTACTTTAGAAGCGTTCAAAATTACGCATTTCGATTGAAATGCCCCTAAATATTTTGTTGCGTAACATTTAAAGTTGCTACTTTTGCCGCACTTTTTGCTAACCAGTCAGTATGAAAAACCCTTTTGCCAACAGCCTAACCGAAATGAACCCCAGCTCACTGGTTCAATACCTGAACAAACCGAGCGATGAGTTTACAAAGGCTGATTTGATACGATATATTGATGATCATAATATTTCAATGATCAATTTCCGTTATACCGGCGGCGATGGTCGTTTGAAAACGCTCAATTTCGTGATAAACAGCCGCGAACATCTCGATAATATTCTTACAACCGGCGAAAGGGTTGACGGTTCAAGTCTTTTCCCTTTTATCGGGGCCAGTTCGAGCGATCTATATGTAATTCCCCGTTACAAGACAGCATTCGTTAATCCGTTTTCCGAAATCCCTACCCTGGATATACTTTGTTCTTATTACGACAAAGATGGAAATCCACTCGAAAGTTCGCCTGAGTACATTCTGCGTAAAGCACATAAAGCTCTGAAAGACAGCACTGGTTTGTCATTCGAAGTAATGGGCGAACTGGAATATTATGTAATTAGTCCTGAAGAAAAATTATTTCAGGCTGCTGACCAGAAAGGTTACCACGAATCGTTCCCGTTTGCCAAATGGGAGGCATTGCGTGCTGAGGCTATGTTTGCTATTGCCCAAACCGGTGGTAAAATAAAATACGGTCATTCCGAAGTAGGGAATTTTAAATTCGACGGAATGGAATACGAGCAAAACGAAATCGAATTTCTGCCTGTAAACCTCGAAGATGCTGCCGATCAACTGGTTATTGCCAAATGGATACTTCGGACGCTCGCATTTAAATACGGTGTTTCAATAACCTTTGCACCAAAAATAACAGTAGGGAAAGCCGGCAGCGGAATGCATATTCACACCCGTCTGATGAAAGACGGCGACAACGCGATGGTCGAAAACGGGAAATTAAGCGATACTGCCCGCAAAGCCATTGCAGGCTATCTCGACCTTGCTCCTTCGCTTACCGCTTTCGGAAATACAAACCCAACTTCCTATTTCAGACTTGTACCGCACCAGGAAGCGCCGACCAATATTTGCTGGGGCGATCGCAACCGTTCGGTTTTGGTTCGTGTACCACTCGGATGGTCAGGAACCAACAATATGATTTTTCATGCCAATCCGCAGGAACCAGTTGAACCCAAGGACTTTACCAATAAGCAAACTGTTGAATTCCGTTGCCCGGATGGTTCAGCCGATGTATATCTTTTGCTTGCCGGCCTTACGGTTGCCGCCCGTCATGGATTAGAAATGGAGAATGCCCTGGAGTATGCTAAAAACACTTATGTGGATGTCAACATTTTTGATGATGAGCATAAAGAGCAAACGGCCAAACTCGGGCAGCTGCCCGTTTCGTGCTGGGATTCAGCAGATAAGCTGATTGAACAAGGCGAAATTTACATGAAGTACAATGTTTTCCCGAAATCCGTGATCGAAGGATTTGCCGGTAAGCTGAAAAAATTTGAAGACCAGAACCTCCGCCAGGAACTCGAAAACAACAAAGAAAAACTGATGGAAATTGTGGAGCAGTATTTTCATTGTGGATAGAAATCTATAATTTGATTATCAGGTGTTTATTGCACAAAAAAAAAGCAGCTTTGATCTTATTAATTACAGGCAACAAAGTCAAAAGCGTTTATTTTCAGCTTGATTTGACTTTAATTGTGAGGGAAAATATTGATAATCAAATAAAATTCTGAAACATTCATCCTATTCCACAGATTGAGTTCGCTTATATAGGTCGAAAAGTTGAGTCACACGTATAGATTTCTATCAAATTTCAAAAATCGGATAATATTCGGATAAATTCGCATTTTTATCGGTATATTTGTGGAAAATAACCACAATTATGATACCCCGAACCATTGAGGATGCCATATTATCCAGAATGGATAAAGAAAAGATTATTTTACTATTTGGAGCCAGACAGGTTGGAAAAACGACCTTGCTCAAGAAACTGACAGAAAGAACCAATGTTAAAACCTTATGGCTTAACGCGGATGATGCTGTTGTTCAATCTATTTTCGAAAAGTTCTCGACCCATTCTTTCCAGGCATTTATCGGTAATCCTGAAGTAGTAGTAATTGATGAGGCTCAACAGCTTACTGATATTGGCAAATGTCTTAAGCAACTCTTTGATTCAGGAATTTCATTTCAATTAATAGTATCGGGTTCATCAGCATTTGACCTGCGTAATAAAACAAGTGAACCTCTTACCGGCAGAAAATGGGAATATCAACTTTTCCCTTTCAGTTTTAAAGAAATGGCCGACGAAACAAGCCCGGTGACTGAAATGCAACATCTTCCTGTAAGGTTATTATATGGAATGTATCCGGAAGTGGTCACTCATAAGGGCGATGAACTCCAGCGCTTACAACAACTCATGGATAGCTATCTCTATAAGGATGTGCTTATGTGGCAGGGATTGAAAAAACCGGAAAAAATTATCCAATTATTGAAAGCGTTGGCTATGCAGGTTGGAAACGAAGTAAGTTACAATGAATTATCTCAATTGATAAAACTTGATCGCGAAACGGTTGAGAAATATATCACCATTCTTGAACAGACTTATATTATTTTCAGGTTGCCCAGTTTTAGCTCAAACCACAGGAAAGAACTTTCGAAAAGCCGGAAAATTTATTTCTTTGACAATGGGATCAGAAATATATTGATAGGTGATTTCAGACCTATTGAAGCAAGAAATGATATCGGTGCATTATGGGAAAATTATATAATCAGCGAACTCTGGAAAAAAGAGCATAACAACATACAGTATGGTAAATTCTATTTCTGGCGCACAAGTGATCAACAGGAAATTGACCTGATAATCGAAAAAAACGGAATGCTCTATACATACGAAATAAAATGGAATCCATTGGTAAATGCACGCCTTAGCAAGACCTTCAGCAACAACTACCCGAACCATCTCTTTAATGTGATAAACAGAGAAAACTTTGTTGGATTTTTACTGTAACAAAACAATGACGTGATATAGATCAATATGGATTTCGAATCTATCATTCCAAGGCTTATGTCAAAGAATTGATGATTTTTAGAGGAAAACCTTTTGATACAAGCCATTTTGTCGCTTAAGGCCGGGCCCGGCTGCCATTGTGTCGCGTTTTTGATATGAATTTATAAGGTTTTAGTATTGGCACAGAAGTTGAAATTTAGAACTCAAATTCAAAAAGTTTAACTTAAAACCTAAAAGGAGAATATACCATGAACCATTTAAAATTTGCCTTCCGCCCGTTTTTACCCTCAATGATGAACGAAGTATTCGAGCGTCAATCCACAGAAACCGAGGTAACCTACAAACCAGCAGCCAATGTTCGCGAGGACGATAACTCTTATAAAATAGAACTTGCACTACCCGGATTTTCGAAAGAGGAAATCACCATCAAAGCTGAGGAAGAAGTTCTTACCATCACTGCAGGCCGTCAACCTAAAGAAGACGAACAAGGGCCAAAATACACCTGGAATGAATTTGGCTACAAGAGTAAGTACGAACGCTCTTTCAAACTTCCAGAAACTGTAAATGCTGATGCTATCAGCGCTGCTTTCGAAAATGGAATTTTGCTGGTAACACTGCCAAAGAAAGAAGTAAAACCTGTTGCCATCAAGCAGATTACGATAGCCTGATCAAATGAATCACCTGACTTTTAAATAAAAGAGCAGCCAAAACGGTTGCTCTTTTTTTACTTTTAGACAGGAACGAAATTCGGGTTTCAGTTAACATTCACAGTTTATTCGCACCTTTGCAAAATAGTATCGCTTTCTTTTATCACGATTAACCGAAGCCGGCCAATCACCTAAAACTGACCCCTAACCCCTCACTTTTGCATGGAACGACATAATTCACGCGCACACCTTTCCATGCTGGCTGCAACTGTACTTTTTGGCGCTAATTACTGGATTGCCAAAGGATTGATGCCTAACCACCTGTTGCCGATGCAGATAATTTTTCTGCGTGTTTCGGGTACATTACTGATTGCATGGATCATTCAACTGAGTATAAAGGAACTTCGGGTTCTTAAAATTGATCGTGCCGATTTTCCAAGATTGATAGTAAGCAGCGTTTTGGGTGTTGCCATTAACCAGATGATGTTTTTTACCGGGCTAAATAATACAACACCTGTTGACGCAGCTATTATCAATTCGGCCAACCCCATTATGGTGCTTGTGTTTGCAGCGTGGCTTTTAAAAGAAAAAATCGGAAATTCCAGGCTGGCAGGAATTATTCTCGGAGCTGCAGGGGCTTTAATGCTGATCCTGCTCGGGAATCAAATTTCGTTGGGGGAAGGTTATCTTAAGGGCAATTTATTTATTCTTGCGAATACAGCCGCATGGAGTTTGTACCTGGTTATTGCAAAGCCACTTATGGTGAAATACAACCCGTTTGTATTGATGCGCTATATTTTCCTAATCGGGTTTATTGCCGTATTCCCTTTTACTATAAACTATGCGATGGAAATTGATTTCAGCTCGTTTGATTCGCGTACCTGGTTTTCAATCCTGTATATAATTATCGGAACTACATTTATGGCATATTTCTTTATCACCTTTTCGCTCAAGCGGTTATCATCGTCAGTAGTGGCGTATTACACTTATTTGCAACCGGTTCTGGTAGCGCTTATAGGCATTGTTCTGTTTTCTGAATTAATTTCGTGGGTAAAAATAGTGAGCGCATTACTCGTATTTGCAGGTATATATTTCGTAACGAAGAGAAGGAAGGCTTAAATCACAAAATCTGTTCCCTAATCTCCAAAACCAAAGCCCCAACCCCATATTAAAACATATGCCTGAAAGGCAGCAGCAACCAACCCAATACTTTTTCGATCCTCGGGCGGCGCATCCAACTCACATGATCAAAAGGCAGACAATTCTCCATTGTTTCGGTAACATGACGATTGACCTCATCAATAATACCTTTATGACTGCCAAACAGCATTACTTCGTGCTGATACCTGAAACTACGGTAATCGATATTGGGCGAACCAATGCCGAAGGTCTCACCATCAATCAATAATAGCTTGGCATGCAAATTATTGAGTGTATAAAAAATAAGACTGATATTATTTGAATAATAAAAACCATAATATTTGCTGCTGAGCAGGTCAATAGATCGAACATCGGAATGCCGTGGCAGTATAATTTTTACACTCACTCCACGTTTGGCAGCATCAGCTAATGATTTACGCATTTTGTACCCGGGAAGAAAATAAGGTGTTTCTATAATTATTTCCCTTTTTGCTTTATGGATCAGCCGCTCTAATTTGGTTTTTACACGCTGGCGGTAAATGGAAGGCATATCTTCAACCAGTTCAAACTGATCTATAAACTTCGACTTCTTATATGTGAATTTATTAAAAATATACTTGCTGTAAATCTTATAACTTTCGAGAAAAGAACGCTTAAACATGAGTGTAATTCCGCCGGTGAGCCTGATAACCGATTCGCGCCATTGAAGCGAATAGCCGGTAATATTAGCTGATCCTAAATAACTGACCTGATCGTCGATTAGCAAGAATTTGCGGTGATTGCGCCTGTGGTTCTTTGTAAAAAAATCGAACGTATAAAGAATTTTCCGGAAAAACCTTACTTCGCCGCCATGTTTTATCAGTTCGCTAAAAAAATCTTCCTTGTAAGAGACACCCCACGAATCGAGCAGCAGTTTCACCTGAACGCCCTTTCGAGCTGCTTTTGTAAGCGCTTCACGAAACTGCAGCCCAACTTCATCGTTGCCGAACTTATACATTTCGAGATAAATATAATGTTCGGCCTTTTCGATATCGCGTAACATCGCCTCATAAAACCTTGGTGGCTCGCTATATAAACGATGGCTTGTGAGGGTAGCTGCAGGTCGATTCATGGCTTGCTGAATTTGGCAAGTCAAATGTAAGGCTTTTATTGTAACATTCATATTCTACTCCAAACAGAGCCCCGTTGGCTTCAACTCACAAACATCGTATCTTTGCCCATTCTAACAAAAAGTACTATGATACGATCAATGACAGGATTCGGTAAAGCAACTGCTAACCCGGGCGGACGAACAGTAAATATTGAAATACGTACGCTTAACAGCAAACAACTTGATGTAAATACCCGAATCCCATTACTATATCGCGATAAAGAAGCCGAAATACGATCCGAAATAAGTCGTATGCTGGAACGTGGTAAAATCGATTTTATGATTACCATGGACAGCGATGCCGATTCAGGCGAATTTACAATCAACAGGCCGCTGGCGCGCCGAATTCACTCTGAAATCACCCAGCTTGCCAATGAATTGGGCGAAACAACCGGAACGGATGTTATTTCAACCATCCTCCGGATTCCTGATGTGCTTAAAGCAGGCCGCGAAGTACCAGATGAATCGGAATGGAATATGGTTAAAACGGCAATAACTGAAGCCATTGCTCAAACCGATGCGTTCCGCACAGCTGAAGGCGAATTACTGGGCAATGATATGAGTTCGCGCATTCAGCTTATTCTTGACCTCCTGCTGAAAGTCGAACCCCTCGAAGGCGCTCGAATCGGTAACCTCCGCGAGCGTTTCCAGCGTAACCAGGACGAATTTCTCGAAAAAACCACCAAAGTCGAAAAGTTCGATGAAAACCGCTTTGAACAGGAAATTTTCTGGTACCTCGAAAAACTGGATATCACCGAGGAAAAACTTCGCCTGCGTAAACATTGCGACTATTTTATAGATACACTTCGCTCCAGCGAAAGCAACGGGCGTAAACTAGGTTTCATCACACAGGAAATAGGCCGCGAAATAAATACCCTTGGATCAAAAGCCTACGATGCCGAAATTCAAATGATAGTGGTGCAGATGAAGGACGAGCTGGAGAAAATCAAGGAACAGGTAGGGAATGTGTTGTAAAGTTGTTGTTTCAAGTTTTAAGTTTCTTGTTTCAAGTTTCAAGGCTGTTTTCCTGAACTGATTAAGATACCAGTTAAAGTATAGACCCTCAAAATTGATTAAGATTCTGCCATGTCGAAAATGATTATAATTTCTGCTCCATCAGGTGCCGGAAAAACCACCATTGTAAAACATCTGCTCCGGCAGTTTCCCGAGCTTGGATTTTCGGTATCAGCCACCAGCCGTGCTATCCGCGAAGGTGAACTCAACGGAAGAGAGTATTATTTTATGTCGGCTGAAGAATTCCGGCTTATGATCGAAAACAATAAATTGCTCGAATGGCAGGAAGTATATCCGGGCAGCTATTATGGAACACAGGTCTCGGAAATTGAACGCATAACTTCAAACGGACAATTCCCGGTTTTTGATGTGGATGTTGTTGGAGGTTTGAATATAAAAAAGATGTTTGGCGACAATGCACTCGCTGTTTTCATCAGGCCGCCATCGTTCGAAATACTCGAATCGCGGCTAAGGTCAAGAGCAACTGACAGTGAGGAAAGCCTTCAGAAACGGCTGAGTAAAGTAAAACAGGAACTTACTTATGAGTATGATTTCGATCAGGTTATTGTAAACGATAAACTTGAGGATGCATTGAAACACGCAGAAATGCTCGTAAAATGTTTCCTTGGATTAACTGATACAACAATTCAGCAATGAAAAAGACAGGACTTTTATTCGGATCATTCAACCCTGTTCATATCGGGCACCTTATGATTGCAAGCTATATGTACGAGTTTACGGACCTCAGCGAATTATGGTTTGTGGTTTCGCCTCTCAATCCGTTGAAAGAACAAAAATCATTGCTTTCCGACCACCACCGCCTCGAAATGGTAAACCTCGCCATTGAAGACGACAAGCGTTTCAGGTCGTGCAATATTGAGTTCAAACTGCCGAAACCGTCCTATACCATTCATACACTTACTTATTTACAAGACAAATACCCTGAACGCGAATTTGTAATCATATCGGGCACCGACATTTTTCCTACTTTTCATAAATGGAAAAACTGGGAACAGTTACTCGATTTTTATACTTTTTATGTTTATCCGCGCCCCGGATCGCAGGATCATGAACTTACCAAACATCCGTCGGTGAAGGTTTTCAATGCCCCAATGGTCGAAATATCAGCCAGTTTTATTCGTGAAGCAATACGAAGCGGGAAAAATATGTCGTATTACCTTCCTGAAAAAACATTCAGGTATATACAGGAAATGCATTTTTACGAAAAATAATCCTCCTTTTATTATTTTTAAGCTGACTGAATTTCAAATCACAAGTTTCCCGTGATAAACTAAGACTTCGGATTTGAAAAAAAGAACCAATTTTAACAGTATATTATCACTAAAATTCAAACATAAATATTTATAATCTGTTTCATTATTAATACTATTTTTGCCCGTTTTACATTTCATCTTTCGCTCAGCTAAAGATTAGCGGGAGGAACCATAAAAACTTTTTTTGTATGAAAATCAGAAGTCTACTTCTCTCATTGCTATTTTGCACAGGCGTTGTGCAACTTACCGCACAAAATATTCCGATAACTCCCTCTGAGTCAGGAGCTGGCGTATTTCTTGGCGAAACAAAACCTCTCCGTGATATTCCAGAACTCACAGTATCCGAGCTACAGATTTTACAACAAAAAGCTGAAGCAAAGCAATTTAACAAAAAACTCAGGTATCGCGAATATCCGTTTGCTGATATCGCCTTGCCAAAAGGCCCTGATGCTGTATGGCAAAAAACAATGGGACAAACTGCAACAACAAAGGCTCCCGTTGTAAATTTTGAAGGTCAGACTTCACCCTATTTCCCTCCCGATTGTAATGGCACTTCTGGTCCAAACCATTTTATGCAAACGGTAAATACAACCTATGCCATTTATGATAAATCAGGCACTAAATTAGCCGGACCTACCAATATGAACCAATTGTTCAGCGGTGTTCCCGGGGCTAACTGTAATGATGGCGACCCTATAATTCTTTATGATGAGCAGGCTGACCGCTGGTTTGCCACAGAATTTTCACTTTGTGGTTCAAACGACCTTATGCTGATGGCTGTATCGACAACCAACGATCCTACAGGAACCTGGTACGCTTATTCATTCGATGTGCAGGGAATGCCTGATTACCCTAAATTCAGTGTATGGCAGGATGGTTATTATATGGGCGATAACAATAGCTCAAGCAATGATATTTATGTTTTCGAACGCGCGCAAATGCTGGTAGGCGCTACAAACCCGAAATTTGTAGGGTTTAACAACAACTGGCGTCCAGGTTCAGTTGATGGTTTTATGTGTGTTCCTCCTATTGATAATGACGGCGCATTTGCACCGGCAGGTTCACCGGGCTTATTTATTGCTTTAAGCGATGATGCCTTCAACAGCGGGCCCGACCAACTTTGGATTTACGAACTTGATGTTGATTGGGCAAATACCGCTTCTTCAACCTTTAACCGCGTTCAACAAGTAGATGTATCACCTTTCGACAGTAATTTCGGCAACAACTGGACAAACATCAAGCAACCCGGCACCAGCCAGGAACTTGATGCTGTTCCACAAGTTATTATGAATGTACCTCAATACCGTAATTTTGGTACATATCAAACCAT
>CAZOXJ010000098.1:0-3467 GCA_964583325.1 uncultured Lentimicrobiaceae bacterium | reverse complement strand
GGTGGAAGCAGAAAAACAAAAATAGCTTCTTTCCAGGTTGGCCCGATTCCTCCTACTGCTGATTTTACTGCAAATAACACTCTTCCGTGTATTGATAATACTACTGTACTTTTCACCAGCCAGACAACAGGAAATCCTACAACCTATGAGTGGACATTCGCACCAGCTACTGTAACCTTTACGGATGGTACCAATAGTTCGTCAGTTAATCCGAAAGTTATTTTTAATGCCTATGGAGCTTATACCGTATCGTTAACCGTTACCAGCGATGGCGGAAGCAAAACTACCACGAAGCCTGATTATATTCATGTAAATGAAGCTAATGCAAACTTTGCAGCTAACGCAACGACTGTAGTTGTTGATAATGATATTACTTTCAACGATGCTTCAACCTGCGGAGCTACTTCATGGTCATGGGATTTTGGTGCTGACGCCACACCGGCAACAGCTTCAACACAAGGGCCACATACTGTATCATACAGCACAACCGGGCTTAAAACAGTTCAGCTGACTGTTAACGGGAATTCGACCGAATCGAAAACTGATTACGTGAATGTAATTGAATCGTCAATAAACATGGTATCTGCAACAATTGCAGCCTGTAACGGTACGTTTTTCGATCCGGGCGGACCATCGGCCAATTATGGAAACAACCTCGATTATTCAACCTTGTTTAAACCAGGTATAGCAGGTAGTAAATTGCAGTTTGTGTTTACCAGTTTTACCCTTGAAACGATGACAGGTTGCTCCAAGGATTACCTGAAAATTTATGATGGCACCAGTGTATTTTCGCCTCTTATCGGAACCTACTGCGGTACAAGTTCGCCTGGGACAATAAGTGCATCAAACCCTGAAGGCGTTTTGCTATTTGTTTTCCATAGCAATGCTACCGTAAACCTGGCGGGATGGTCAGCCGACATCAGCTGCACTGCCATACCGGCAGCAAATCCGGCTTCATTAACAGCCACACCGGCAAGCAGTTCGCAAATTAACCTGGACTGGACAAAAAATGCTGAAAATAATGACGTGATGGTAGCCTGGTCGCCCGACGGAACTTTTGGCGTACCTGCTACAGGTACAGTTTATGCAGCAGGTGAGGTTATTCCGGGAGGAGGCACTGTGCTTTCATCAGGAAATGTAACGACGTTTGAGCATACCGGTCTTACCTCATCAACCGTATATTATTACAAAGCGTTTTCCTATACCGCTGATAAATTATACTCGGTCGGATTACCAGCTTCAGCTGCTACATTACTAGAACCTACACTCGCAGTTGACCCGCTGACAATCAATGTTCCGGCTCAGGCCGGCAATACACCTGTTATGATTTATTCAAATACGGATTGGAGTATTGCTTCCAACCAGACCTGGTGTACACTGCCTGTTTCGGGCACAGGAAATACAGCGGTAATGATTGATTACGCTGAAAATCCAATGGCCAGCTCAAGAGTTGCCAACATAACAGTTACCGTTCAGGGATTACCTGCGATTACCGTAACACTTATTCAGGCTGCTGCCTTACCCACATTAGCAGTAACTCCTCCCAACCAGAATGTTACTGATCCTTCGGGTGTAACTGAATTTACGGTTACTTCCAATGCCGACTGGGCTGTTAGCAGCGATCAAACATGGTGCACAGTAAATACTCCTGGAACAGGCAACGGCACTATTCAGGCGAACTTTCAACAAAATCCTACTGTAAACACAAGGGTTGCCAATATTTCGGTTATTGTTAACGGATTGTCGACTATTGTTGTAACTGTTACACAGGCCGGAGCAGCCCCAATGCTTGCTATAACTCCTGCTTTAGTGAGTGTAAATGCGTATGCTTCATCCGTTGACTTTACGGTTACATCAAATACGGAATGGACGGCAACTGCCGATTCAGCATGGTGTATTGTAACACCTTCAGGATCAGGAAACGGAGTTATCACGGCATCCTACCCTTTCAATCCTTCAGGAAAAGTGCGCAGCACAAAAATTTCAGTTAATGCTCAAGGTGTCAGCACTCAAATAGCTACACTATCGCAGGGACATGAAACTGCTTCCGTTCCTGAATTTGGGTCGAAAGGATTTATGATATATCCTAACCCGGCAAGGGGAATTTTCAGCGTCGTTGTTGATAAAACAAAATACCCATCAATGCAGGTAGTAATTACCGATGCCACCGGATCAGCTGTTACCAGCCGCGAATGCAAAGGTGAATCAGAGTATATGTTCGACCTCAGCGAATCACCGCAAGGCACCTACTTTGTAAAAGTAATTGCCGGAACCGAATCGCAGGTTACCAAGCTTGTGATAATAAAATAGAAAACCGGTATTCCAGGTATTCATCAGAATGAAGAAGGATCAGATCAAAGCCAGAAATATACCTGGAATTGGTCTGATCCTTTTTATTTATAGAAATGATATTTTTATATAATTCAGCTGTTTAGAACCAACTCAGCGCAGTCCAGGACTTACACTTCATAACATTTTAATACGAAATGTCTTAATGCCTGCAGCGTTTTTCGCGGTGCTTCGATATATCCCATATGCCCGACATCTTCGAGCAGCAACACTTCGCTATGAGATGGAATTACGGCCTGTGCCATCAATTGGTTATATGGCATGCGGGCATCCTGCTTCCCGATAATAAACATTACCGGAATTTCCGATAACAAGAGGTATTGCAACTGGCTTTCGCGATCGCGCATACCTGCGAGTGCTGCGATAATTGCTTCGGGGCTCATTAAAGCAGCCTGTTCCTGAAGTTTTTCAATATCGGCTGAATACTCTGCCACATGCCTTTGATCGAACAAATCAGGAATAAACTGGCGGATAAATCCACCCCGGTTTTGTTTTACGATATTTATGGTGCGGCGTCGGTTTTCTTTGGCTTCATCTGTATCGGCATTGGCATGAGAATGAAAAAGGACCAAGCCTTTTAATAAATTTTCGTGATCGGCGGCAAATTGCAATGCCACATATCCACCCATGGAATGACCGGCTATAACTGCCTGTGATATTTTTTCAGCATCAAGCACTTCCTTCACAACTCCGGACATAAGTTGCATACTATGGTTATCGGATACTACGCCGCTTTCGCCATGCCCGGGCAAATCGATTGCAATTACTGTAAATTCATTCTGAAGGGATTGTGTATAATTATCCCAGATCACTTTTGATTCGAGGAAACCATGCAAAAGAATCAATGCCGGTCCGCTTCCGGTAATTTGGTAGGTTATACTTTGTTGCTGAAATTGAAGTGACTTTTTCATTCTGTGTTTTTAATACACTTTTGTCCATGGAAAATATTCTAAAAAGGACTAACTACCTGAATTATAACGTCCCTACGGGACTTTATATCAGTGGGCTTGCTTTTCTTCTACCAACATTCAGTCCCGCTGGGACTGTCCCGTTAGGGACAACATATTGGTAGAAAATAAGTTATAAGACAGGTAAAGTCCCGTTAGGGACGTTATGTT
>CAZOXJ010000097.1:0-15177 GCA_964583325.1 uncultured Lentimicrobiaceae bacterium | reverse complement strand
TAAAAATATATATACTTTTGTGGATATTAAGATGGAAGTACGTCGGAGCTGATCTCATTGCAGGAGGTCGGCTTCGATTTTTTTTACCCTGATCATCGACAGGTTATATGAATTATTTGTTTGTGAAAGCGTCTGTTGGCGCTCTTCAGAAGCAAGGCGAATGAATAAGTATTAACTCCCGTTTATCTGTGTGTTCGGGAAACAGACAACTATGCATCTAAAGTTCCTGCCAGGTAATAATGTCTTCCTATGGCGTGATGAATATAAACGCATTTTCATTTGGAAAAGGGCCTGTGCAGAAAGTAATTTTGTACAGGATAAATAGATATGAGGATGATGAGTTTGTTGAAATTTCATGTTTCATGTCTGGTATTGATGGTCCTGGCATTTATAAGTTGTACTGGTCAGAGTATGAAAGAATATGACTTTACGCGCCTCCGGCATAAAATGGTCGAACAGCAGATCAGAAACAGGGGAATTCGCGCTACCAATGTTTTGGAAGCATTTATGCATATTCCCCGGCATATTTTTGTGCCGCCGGAGTACCAGAGCCGCGCGTACGATGATACACCATTGCCGATCGGGTATAACCAGACTATTTCACAGCCTTATATTGTTGCCTATATGACCGAAATACTTGAACCGGATAAGAATATGAGGGTTTTGGAAATCGGAACCGGTTCGGGCTACCAGGCCGCTATACTCAGTTACCTGTGCAAAGAAGTTTATTCCATCGAAATTATTGATTCACTGGCGGCACGGGCAAGCAATATCTTTGAAAAGGAAGGCTATAAAAACATTAAAGTTAAAACAGGGGATGGGTATAAAGGGTGGAAGGAATATGCTCCTTACGATGCCATCATTGTAACCTGTGCGCCAACTAAGATACCGGAAGCCTTATTGGATCAACTGGCAGAGGGTGGTAGGATGATTATCCCTGCCGGCGAAAGTTATAATCAAAAACTCTATTTTATCGAAAAGGAAAACGGTAAAATAAGGCACAAGGAGACACTTTCAGTCCTTTTTGTTCCGATGTTGCACGATACTGATGGTAAATAGTTGCCCGATAGGATGATCATTTGTAATTGTAACCTGAGTGCAGTGAGGAAATATGCTTGCTGTTAAAAACTCAATATGTACATGTTTTCGTAAGGAACATCTCGGGAAGCTTATCCATTTATTCCGAATTGTTTTTCTCGTTCAGGAAATTGATAATGACATCGAGTTTGTGTTTCAGATCAATAAGTTCTTCAATTTTCATTGTATCCGAAATTAGTCCCGCTGCAAGTTTCTCCGGGATTACAGCCGCCTCAATCTGCATTAGTTTTCCTTTTTGGGTGAGATTAACTATTACTTTCCGTTCATCATTTTCCGAACGATGCCGTTCGATAATACCCTGCGTTTCCATTCGTTTCAGAAGCGGAGTAATGGTGTTAGTGTTTAGAATCAGTTTTTTAGAAATCTCGTTCACGGAAATTGTATCCGTTTCCCACAGAACCATAAGCACGAGATACTGCGGATACGTGATGCCGAGTTTATCCAGATATGGCTGATATTCCCTGATAATAAGCCTGGAAGCTGCATATACCGGAAAACACAGTTGATTGCCCAGTTTCAGTTGATCAAAATTCATTTTTTAAGAATCATCGGATGTTTAAAAATGTAAACCAGGCGCAAGGCATATTTTTAGTAAAGTAATACTGTAACTGTTGCCTGTTTGCCTGATTTACTATTGATTTAGTTCAAAATACTTTCGAGGTATTTGTCGATTTTTTCAGGCCTGGTGATCGGGGCAAATCTTTTAACGGGATTGCCGTTTGCGTCTATGAGGAACTTGGTGAAATTCCATTTGATAGTACTTCCTAAAATACCGCTGAGTTCATTTTTCAGATACTTATAAACAGGATGTGCATTCTCTCCGTTTACATCGATTTTGGCGAACATAGGAAAACTTACACCATAGTTGATCAGGCAGCCTTCGGAAATGGATTTTTCGTCACCCGATTCCTGGTTGGCAAATTGATTGCAGGGAAAGCCCAGTATTACAAGACCTTTATCTTTATATTTCTGATAAAGTTTTTCCAACCCCTCGTATTGAGGTGTTAAGCCACATTTGCTGGCGGTGTTTACAACAAGTATTGTGTTTCCCTTATAAGTGCTCATATGAACATCTTTCCCCTGGAGACTCTTGGCTGTGAAGTCATAAAATGATTGTTTCATTTGCTTTATTTTGTTTTTAGTTTATCCGTATTTAAACTTCCGGCGCTTTGGGCCAGGCTTGTTTAAACGTTACTTGTGTTTCTGGTATTAAAAATCGTATCCGATTATATCGTACGCGATGCAAATGTACGCATAATTTTACATCGCAAGCGATATAAAGGAAAATTTATTGAAAATATTTTCCAATAGATCTACTATAAGTTTTTAAGATGCAGATAAACAGGGAGATATTAATTATCGGTTTTTGATAATTTTTATGCAGGCAGGATAAAAGCCTGGAATAGATTCAGTAATGGTTATATGTTTCTTGTGAGTTTTTCGACCAGGCTGAATTTGTTAAAAAACTCCCTGGCAATAACCCGCAATAAAGTATACGACGGTACCGCGATGAGCATACCGATAATGCCACCAAGGCTTCCGCCGATCAGGATTACCACAAAAATTTCGAGCGGATGTGCTTTTACGCTTTTTGAGTAAATAATCGGCTGGTAAACCATGGTATCAAGTAAATGAATCCCGAACACCACTATTGCAATTTTTATAGCCAATGGTGCAAATGCAGCGTGTTCTCCGGCTGCGAGGGCACTCGTAAAACCTAGCGTAAGTCCCATTATTGTTCCAAGTATCGGCCCCAGGTACGGAATAATATTTATTAGTCCGCCTAAAAACCCAAGCAGCAAAGCATTCTCGACTCCAAGTATCAGAAATCCGGTGGTCATCAACGTGATACCCCCAATAATTTCGAATAAAACTCCTGTGAAATATCGCCTCAGAAGCTTTATGGAATTAAGAAAGACTTTATGAATGGGTTCCGAATATTTTTCGGGTAAGGCCATTAATATAATATTTTCAAACAGGTGGTCATCTTTGAGAAAGAAAAAAGCGATGAAAAAAACAGAGAAAAGGTCGATAAAAAATGAACCTGCAAGTCCGAGCAGTCCGTTTAAAAAATTGGTAACAGAACTTATGTTGATGAGCGACTTTGCATTTTCGGCTATTAGATCCTGAATCGTCTGGCCGGCAGGAATCAGGCCGAACCGGTTCATTTCTTTCTCAATATAGGATAATGGCCCCTGAAGTTCAATAGAAACCTTGCTGAGATCGATTCGGGATATCGATTGCGCTTCCTGAAATATCAGCGGTACAAAAATTATTAGGAGCAATAGGATGAATCCCAGTATCATTAATAGTGTGATAAGTGCAATGATGCCTTTTGGTACATGCAACTTGCCAATTCTTATTTTATTAAAAAATTG
The DNA here is from genome assembly GCA_964583325.1 of uncultured Lentimicrobiaceae bacterium. Taxonomy (GTDB): domain Bacteria; phylum Bacteroidota; class Bacteroidia; order Bacteroidales; family UBA4417; genus UBA4417. Next base: position 11,701 of record CAZOXJ010000097.1, on the reverse strand, counting down.
CACTACCGGATGCCCGATAAATGAAATTAGGGCTGCAACAATAAAATAAACAAACAGGAAGGAAAATCGCCAAACAAGATACCCGCCAAGAAGTACCAGTACTATTATTCCTGTTGCTTTTAAAATCCGTTCCATGCAAACCAATGTTGAGGATTCTTAAAATCGGGACATCAGAAAACTCCTGCAGGCATCGAAAAAGGCGAAAATCAGGTTCAGGACATAAAGCCGGTGATGTTTTGAATTGTATTTTTGCCGCTGGTATAATCCGAAAAATAATTGCACTTCGGATCATTGATTTTCTATTGTAAGTACAGTAAATAAAATCGAAAAAGAGAAGTGGCTGAAGCTTCGGATCCATTTTATGAATCCTTGTTTGGTAATTTATTTTTGTAATTATTCAAAATCGGTTGTACGTCTGAGTTTTTAATTAGCACATAATCAATCTTCTGATTTTTTTTATCTGCTTCTTATACTTACTACATGATTTTAAGGTTTGTGCTTAAAGTATTGCAAATGCGAGATTGTAATTTTCATTATTACTTGTCGGATGAATTGTCGTTTTCCATCACTTTTAATTTATTATCATGGGTATTTTCTTCCAGATATTGATTAAGAGGAATGGGTTTATGTGTTTCAGCCCAGCTGGCAGTAACTTCATATTGACGCTTCATTTCAGTGAAGTCTAATAAGGCGAAATTCTCATCAAAATCAGGGATGTAAACAAACGTGCGGGCTGCCAGCTCAGGGTATTCTTTTTGTATTTCTTTCATGCTCCTGATAAAGCCGTTCATTGCCAGGTTGTCGATCCAATAACTCAATTTATCAAATGTTTTGGAATCGGTATCCCCGAATTTATCAACTTCATTTTTTATCCCTTGCTTTGTATCGCTTTTCCGGCTTACAATTATCAGGGTATCAACCCCAACGCCTCTGAATTTCTCAAACTGTAAAACGGCTTCAAAAGGAATATGATCATTGGAGAAACCACCGTCAACATAGGATGAATTTGGTAATCCGAACGATTCACTGAACCTGGTTGCCGGAAAAAGGATTGGAATAGCCGTTGACGCCAGTAAGGTTTCAACCAGGTTAAAAGCGGGATTGCTTTCGTTGTTTATTTTTAAATTGCAAAGACGGTATGTTGTCGAAAATGGGGGTAATAAATCGATGGCTGAAATGGATATAGAGCTTTGGTAAGGCAAATCGCCGATACTTTTATATCCAAGACTATCATTAACAACCTTGGCCAACAGATTTTGAAGAGGTTCGTTATTAACCGGAAGCGACTTGCCTGTGCGAATAAAAATGTCGTGGTTGGTAATGTTGAACAAAATGGAATGATAGCGTTCCCAGGTGAACTTTTTTTCAAGAATTCCATTAAGCATTACCGTATTTATAGCACCCGAACTTGTACCTGAAATAAAACAAATGTTGGATAGCCAGCCCTTTTTCTGAAGGTTTTCGAGCAGAGCTGCTTCCTGTACAATACGGGCTGCTGCACCAGTTATAACCACTGCCGTGCCGCCATGTTTTTCAAATATAAGAGGTTCGGTTTTAGGTTGAGCAAATAAAAGGGTAACAATCAAACCTGCATAAATGAGCAGGAATAGCAGCAAAGCGAAAAATAACATTTTCCAGACCCTTTGCATCTTTCGTCACTTTTAAAATGAATATGCAAACAAGTAGAACGCAGGATTACAAAGCTAATTAAAATATAGCAGAAAAGCAAGCCATTTTAAAGGGAAGAAAAGGAAATGTTGCTTTTAATTTACAACATCTCAAATGATTAGGATAACATACCCTAAGTTTAAAGGAACGTATCAGAAAAGCTTCAGAACCCTAACTCCATCCCATCCAGGTGAAAAAATAATAAACTAATGCAGCTATTCCCATCGAAACAGGAATTGTCAGAATCCATGCATACAAAAGATTGATAGTCACGCCCCAGCGAACGGCTGTTACCCGCTTTGTTAAACCGGTTCCCATAATTGCGCCGGTTATGGTATGGGTTGTACTTACCGGAATTCCGAAAGCATCAGTGCCAAACAACAGGATAGCACCTGCGGTTTCGGCTGTAACTCCTTCGAATGGAGTAAGTTTGGTTATTTTTGTGCCCATTGTTTTTACAATTCGCCAACCCCCCGATAAGGTTCCGGCACCAATTGCAGCATAGCAGCCAAATACAACCCAATGCGGTATAGCATGTATTTTGCCATCAACCAGGGTAATATGCGCCCACTCAGGAATGTCAGCCGGATTAACTCCGTGAAAGTAAACCATTAAAGTGGCGGCAATAATACCCATAACTTTCTGTGCATCGTTACCTCCGTGTCCGAGGCTGAAAAGCGCCGAAGAGAGCAACTGCAATTGTTTAAAATATTTATCCAGGATATGTGGATTTCCTTTTTTTAGCAGGTTGAGTAAAAGGACGGAAATAAAATACGAGATTATCATTCCAAGAAGAGGAGCAAGGAATATGAAAGCAGCTATTTTGAGTATCAATCCGGAATGAACCACTCCCCATCCTGCATGTGCGATGGCTGCCCCTGCAAAACCGCCTACAAGCGTGTGTGATGAACTGGAAGGGATTCCCAGGTACCATGTTAGTAAATTCCAGATAATTGCGGCTATAATACCGGCGAGGATCACATGGAGCGTTATCGCATTGGTATCAACTACTTTTGCTATTGTATCGGCAATTTTAAGTTCGAAAATGGCGTAAGCCAGGAAATTAAAAAAGGCGGCCCACAATACAGCCTGAAATGGCGTCAGCACTTTAGTTGAAACAATAGTTGCTATTGAATTTGCTGCATCGTGAAAACCATTAATAAAATCGAACAAAAAGGCAAGGGTGAGAATTACAATCAGTAGTGTGAAGTCCATTGGTAGTAAATTGATCTGTAGGAATTTTCAGTGTTTTGTTATTTTGTTACGAGGGAGATCCGGATTTCCGTTTATCCCATCTTAACAGCAAGGGTTGAAAATACATTAGCTACATCATCACATTTATCAATAGCTTTTTCAAGAGCTGTAAGTATATCGCGCTTCTTGATCAGGTCGATGGCATTAATTTCATGCTCGAAAAGGTTGGCAAGGTATGACTGGTAAATGTCATCGACTTCACTTTCCATTTCGCCTATTTTTTGGCAGGATTCGGAGTAATCCTTAAAATCATTCACATTTTTAACACTTCTCAGTACAAATTGAATTTCCTTATTGGCCGCGTGTATAATATCGGCAATCAATACAAATTCTTTAGGGAAAGTTGATAATTTATAAAAGTGTATTCTTTTTGATGCGGCGTTGATATAGTCAACCACACCATCCATTTTGCTCACCAGTTCATGAATATCTTCCCTGTCGAATGGCGTAATAAATGTTCCATTCAGTTCATCCATCAGTTTACGGGTAAGATCGTCGCCTATATGCTCAGCATCTTTTATCGCTTTCATATAATCTTGTCTTTTTTCCAGATCCGATTCCCGTATTAGCTTGATCAGGAGCTCGGAAGCCATAACCAGGTTGTCGGCAGCTTCGTTAAAAAGAGGGAAAAACTTACGGTCCTTGGGAACCAGAAAACCAAAGATTTTGTCGAGTTTCATTATATTTGTGAGATTAGTTTTGATACACTTTAGAATTTGCGAAATTAAAGAATAATTACTGTTTTCAAGTTTTAATTTCACTATTTTGTAATTAATTTTTGATAGTAGACTGCCGGATATAAAAAAGATTAGGATTTCCATTTTTAAACAATATCATACCGATAGCGCTACAATCCGGATGTGGCCGTTTTATTGACTTGTAAGCTTGATAGTAATATTGTCTGCAGTTTCGGACTGATTTATAATTTGTTACAGCGATTAGGCTTTGAGCAGCCGAACAAGCAAGTCGCCTAATGAATATATGTTGAACAATATTCTGTTTGTCCACTTGCATAAGCAGGTCTGATTTCTTTTGCTATTTGCGGTTTAATAGCATTACATGCATAGGCTGGGCATTATTCAACCATGATGAGATTGACACATTTGCTTTTTTTTGCGACAGATAGTTTTTACTGGTTATCCGGAAAAAAATCAGTTTCTGCCGGCAATCAGAACGTGCTTACTCTTTACCGTTGTTAACTGTTTGCAGCCACTGCGCCATCGAAGTATTTCTGTATGAGAACAGAAAGATCATTTTTGCTCACAGGTTTCGAAATGTGATCGTTGCATCCGGCTGCTATCGCCTTTTCCTTATCTCCCCTCAAGCCATATGCTGTTTGTGCAATTATTATGACTTCCTGATTAAATAACCTGATTTTTTTTGTTGCTTCATAGCCGTCCATTACAGGCATCGAAATATCCATCAGTACCAAATCAATATCCGGATATTTCCGAAGCTCCTCTATCGCCTCTGCTCCGTTACCAGCCACGAATAGTTTTTTGCAGAAGGGTTGAATGGCATTTGTAATGAGCATGGCTGAAAATTCATCATCCTCAGCAATTAAAATTTTTAGCTTTCGAAAAGGTTCTTTATCCGGCTGAACGGATACTATTGTATGTGAACTTGTTATTTCATCGCTTTCAACCAGGTAAGGGATGGTAAAATAAAATGCAGATCCTTTCCCGAATTCACTTTCAACCCATATTTTGCCTCCCAGCATTTCAACATAAGCTTTGGTGATCGATAATCCCAATCCGGCTCCTTCGTGTTTGCGGGCAAGTGATTCGTTGCCTTGCCTGAAGCGTTCAAAAATAAATTCCTGTTGTTCGCGGGGAATTCCTACACCGGTATCCCGAACAAAAAATTCGAGATTTTTATTTTTTAGTTCATACCCGAAAGTAATTGATCCGGCAGGTGTAAATTTCACCGCATTTTTAACCAGATTTGTAAGAATGGCATACACTTTTTCTTTGTCGGTTTTTATCTTTGCAAGGGCTGATGGCAAAGTTGCCGACAAAAAAATCTTTAAGCCTTTTTGATCGGTTTCGGACCTGAAGAAAGAATGCAAATATTCGATCTGTTCGTTAATGTCTGTTGTTGAAAAAGATACCTCCATTTGCCCCGACTCAATTTTGGAGATATCGATGATATTGTTAATGATATTAAGCATACGCTCCCCACTTTTCCTGATGAGGTAAATGAATTCCTGTTGTTTTATGCCGGAAAGATCAGGGGTTTTGAGTAGCTCGGTAAATCCCAGTATGCCATTCATTGGAGTTCGGATTTCATGGCTCATATTGGCCAGGAAAGCAGTTTTCAGTCGATCACTTTCCTTTGCTTTTTCAATTGCTTTAATTAATTCTTCATTTTTTTCTTTCAGCATTAATTCGGCATTTTTCCGTTCCGAAATATCAAGCGTAAATCCGGCTAAAAAGCGAGGCTCCCCTTTCATATGAATAGGGAATTTTATAGTTGTAAAGTATTTGCCATTAAACTCTTCTTCAACTTCAAAAATTTTATTTTCCGATAAAATCCTCTTATCATCCTCAACCATATTTTGAGCTAATTCGGAAGGGAAAAGTTCAAACATGGTTTTGCCAAGTAGTTCATCCATTGGCAATCCTAACATTTTTTCATAATTATGGCTCAAAAGAACCGGGCGGATTTTATCATCTTTAAAAAACACATAAATCGGGCTGTGTTTCATAAACTGATTGAAAATTTCTTCGCTCTCTTCCGCTTTTTCTTTTGCGACAATTAAATCATCGAGCATTTTTTTCTTTTCCGAAATATCCTCCATGATTAATATATAATTGCTGATTGTGCCGTTTTCGTCCATCAAAGGGGAAATGCTGACATTTTCCCAAAACAGGGTTCCGTCTTTTTTCCGGTTCTGGTTTGCCCCTTGCCAGAGTTTGCCCGATTGAAGCGTTTCCCACATATGTTCATACTCTTCCCCCGAGGAATGTTGAGGATTAAATATGCGTGGATTTCGGCCTATCACTTCCTGTTCGGAGTATTGCATGAAGGAAGTAAATTTGGTATTCACAAAGTCAATCTTGCCTTTGTCGTTAGTAATTATAATAGAGGCTGGACTCTGCTCAATGGCCCGGCTTAAGGTTTTAATCAGCTTCTCAGCATGTTTCTTCTCTGTTATATCTTCTTTTGTTGCAACAAAGTGCGTTATTATTCCGTTCTCGTCGGCAATCGGTGAAATGGATGCGGATTCGGTATATATTTCTCCGTTTTTTTTACAATTCTGAAACTCCCCATGCCATTCGTTGCCTGATTTAATGGTTTTCCAGAGCAACGTATAATCTTCATGCGAAGTGTTGCCTGATTTTAAAATCCGGGGATTTCTGCCAATAACTTCATGAGGTTCGTACCCGGTAAGTTTCGAAAATTTAGGATTTACATATTCGATAGTGCCTTCGGCATCCGTAATAACTATCGAAACCGGATTTTGCTGAACAGCCAGGGAGAGTTTTCGAAGTTGTTCTGCTATTCGTTTATTCGCTGAAATATCGTTCGGGAGTTCTGTGTCATTACATGCAGTTGGCGCCGATTGAATACTAATAACAGCAGAAACCAGATTTTGTAAATGATCAGGTGATTTGGTAATGTAATCCGCAGCACCCATTTTTATTGATTTCACAGCAATTTCGACAGATGTGTTGCGGGAGTATATCAGTACAGGGATTTCTGGTGCCTGTTGTTTTAACATTTGCAAAACCCGAAGTTCCGGATATCCGTAACTATTTGTTTCGCTTATAGCCATATCGAAATCGCGGGCTTTCAGATGAAGTTCAAAATCCTCCTGACTATTGGCAACAAGAGTAACAAACCCGTGTTCAGTGTTTTGAATTATATTTATAATATGCCGGCGATCAGTAGTGTTGTCGTCAATAAGTAGTATGCGTAGTCTGTTTTCTGTTTTTCTCATTTGAAAACGCGTAGTTTTAAATCGGGTTCTTAATCATTTAGTGAAACTATTGCACTTCAAACATTTAAATTGTGGAAATAGGGATTTACTGAGCGTGCTTATTGCCCAGTATTTTTATTCAGTGGATAAAGCATTAGCAAGGCTTTTGGATTTTACAACTGTTAACTTTTGCAATAAACCAGTCATTGCCCGAAATCACAGGATCCTGCCAAACAGTACTATGGAATTTATTTTATTCCTGATAATAAAGTTCATCCTATGAAACAATGATTTATCCCATAATTTTTGTTTTGATGCCTGCCGGAATTTCAGCTCTTCTTCCATCAAAAAATCCGGCTGAAAACAAAGGTGCAAAAGTATTCATAATGTGGTTGGATTGATATTTTGATAAAAATAATTCACGCTTTTTAAAATGGGTTGTAATAGCTATAAAATAGGATGCTTTAGCGCTTTCGTCAGTGCGTTGTTATTCGGTATTTTATCTCAATTTTAATTTCAATGATAATTGCACAGATTGGCGTTACAGTATTCGCTATCAATAGTTTAATAAAAGCAAGTGCATTCTGGAATTCTAAAACTGTTTGAAAAATGAAAAGAGGCTATCTCAAAATCGAAATAGCCTCCTTGATAAAAAGCGGTTTAAAGTTTAAAAGTCGAAAGTAATACCCTGCGCCAGTGCGGTTTGACCGCTGAAATTTATAGTATTTGTCTGGCGGCGCATGTAAGCTTTCCATGCATCTGATCCTGATTCGCGTCCGCCTCCGGTATCTTTTTCACCACCAAAAGCACCGCCGATTTCAGCCCCCGAAGTTCCAAGGTTCACATTTGCAATACCGCAATCCGAACCGGTTTCCGAAAGGAATTTTTCGGATTCAACAAGGTTTTCGGTAAATATGCAGGAAGATAATCCTTGCGGAACACCATTGTTCAGTGCAATTGCTTCTTCAATCGTTTTGTATTTTATGACATAAACAATGGGTGCAAAAGTTTCTTCCTGTACTTTATTGTAATGATTTTCAGCTTCAACAATGGCCGGAACTACATAATTGCCTGAAGCGTAATTTCCGCCTTTTAGCAGCTGACCGCCGAAAAGTATTTTGGCTCCTTCCTGCTGAACTTCAGTCAGGGCATTGCTAAAGTTAGCAACCGCGTGTTCATCAACCAGTGGTCCTATCAGCGTGTTTCTTTCGAGCGGGTCGCCAATCCGGTTAATAATGCTTGAATAAGCTGCTACCAATCGATCCTTAACTTCCTCATACACCTTTTCGTGAATAATTAATCGCCTTGTGCTGGTGCATCGTTGTCCGCAGGTTCCAACTGCACCAAAAACAACGGATTGCAGGGTCATATCCAGGTCAGCGTATTGCGAAATGATAACTGCGTTATTTCCACCCAGTTCCAGAATTGTTTTTCCTAGCCGCTGACCAACTATCGAAGCTACTCTTTTGCCTACCGCTGTTGATCCGGTGACCGAAATGAGCGGAATCCGCCTGTCGGCAGCTAAATTATCACCCAATACATTTGATTTGGCTACAATCATGTTAAATACACCCTCCGGAACTCCGCATGCAACCAGGGTTTCCGAAATAATTTTTTGCACCGCAATGGCACAAAGCGGAGTTTTGGAACTCGGCTTCCAGATAACCACGTCACCGGCAATAGCGGCCAGCATTGAATTCCATCCCCAAACGGCAACCGGGAAATTAAAAGAAGTTATAATGCCAACAATTCCTAATGGATGATATTGATCGTACATCCTGTGAAACTGACGTTCGGAATGCATGGTAGCTCCGTTGAGAAGGCGCGATTGTCCGACAGCGAATTCGCAGATGTCAATCATTTCCTGCACTTCGCCGAGTCCTTCCTCATAGATTTTACCCATCTCGAGGGATACAAGGTACCCGAGGTCTTCTTTATGACGGCGCAAAGCATCGCCGATCTGTCGTACAACTTCTCCCCGCTTGGGTGCTGGAACAATGCGCCATTCGAGGTAAGCCTGCTGAGCTTTGCTCATCAGATGCTCATAATCTTCGAGAGTTGCGTTTTTAACTTTTGCTATTAGCGAGCCATCAGCCGGTGAGTATGAATCGGTTTCATCTCCATGGGTTGTAAGCCATTGGCTTCCTGTCGAAGCACCATTATTTACTTCCTCAATACCAAGGTTTCTTAATTCTGTTCTCATTTATTAGTTGTGGTTTTAAGTATTAATCAATCATATAGGGATAGCGATATTCGGTGGCCGGTAGAAATGTTTCCTTAATGGTACGTGGGCTGATCCAACGTATGAGGTTAAATTCACCTCCGGCTTTGTCATTGGTTCCTGATGCCCTGGAGCCGCCAAAAGGCTGCAGTCCTACAATGGCCCCTGTAGGTTTATCATTAATATAGAAGTTGCCGGCGGCATATCGCAATTGTTCACACAGTGCTGAAGCAGCTACCCTGTCGCGGGCAAAAACAGCGCCCGTAAGCCCGTAAGGCGAAGTAGTATTGCACAATTCAACTGTTTCCTGTAGTTTGTCGTCCTGATATACGAAAACGGTGAGCACCGGACCGAAAATTTCTTCTTCCATGGTTCTGAATTTCGGATTGGTGGTTACAATAATTGTTGGCTCAATGAAATAACCGACCGACTTATCGCCTTTGCCACCGCATATTATTTCTGCTTCATCAGATTTGTGCGCATACTGAACGTAATTCATGATATTATCAAAGGATTTTTCATCAATCACAGCGTTAATAAAATTGTCAGTATTAATTACATCACCCATGCTGGCATGAGAACTTATTTTCAGCAGTTCGCTCTTTACAGATGGCCATAGTGATTCAGGAACATACATTCGCGAAACAGCGGAGCATTTCTGCCCCTGGTATTCAAATGCGCCCCGGTAGGCATTCACGGCTACTTCTTTTGCCGATGAAGAAGGATGCACGAATAAAAAGTTCTTGCCGCCGGTTTCCCCAATCAGGCGCGGATACGATTTGTAGTGTTGCAGATGTGAAGCGACTTCATTCCATAGACTGTTAAACGTATTGTTTGAACCGGTGAAATGGATTCCGGCCAGATCAGGCGATTGCAGCACTTGTTTCCCTATAAGCGCACCATTGCCTGGTATAAAATTAATTACACCATCAGGTAAACCTGCCTCCTGGAATATCTTCATCAGGTAATAATTGGAAAGCAATGATGTAGTGGCTGGTTTCCATACAGTTGTATTGCCCATCATAACCGGGGCCATATTCAGGTTCGAAGCAATGGATGTAAAATTGAACGGGCTCACGGTAAACACAAAACCTTCTAACGGACGGAACTCCATTTTGTTTAATTGGTTGAATGCCGACTGCGGCTGCATTTCATAAATCCTGGTAGCAAAATAGGCGTTAAATTTCAGGAAATCAATTGTTTCGCATACTACGTCAATTTCCGACTGGAAAATATTTTTACTCTGCCCCAGCATGGTTGCCGCATTCATCATTTGCCTGTATTTCCCTGAAATTAACTCAGCCGCTTTCAGTAAAATCGCCGCTCTGACGGTCCACGACATATCAGCCCATATTTTATGTGCTTCAATAGCAGCCTCAATAGCTGCGTCCGCTTCTGCAGCCGAGGCTTTGTAATAGGTCGCCAGTATATGCGAATGTTTATGGGGCATGCGAACCTCTCCGGTTTGCCGGGTTCGTATTTCTTTGCCACCGATTATCAATGGAATTTCGATGGGTTCCTGAAGTTGCCGGGTTAATTCTTTTTCAAGTAAAATTCTTTCAGGACTACCTTTTTTGTATTCCAGAATAGCTTCGTTCTGTGGAAGAGGGAAATTGTAAATAGCATTATTCATAAAAGAAAGCGGATTTTTTTTGTTAATCGAATTGCAAAATATTGCAATTCGGTGTGCAAAAGTATCAATTTATTGATACTAAAAAATCAGTTCAAAGATTTCTTTTATTTTATCTGAATTTTCAATTCGTTAAGTATTCTTTCAAAACCCTGTTGGATAACCAGGTCATACTCTGCATGAAATTTTTCAAAAGCCTGAATAAGAATTTTACCTTCTGTTGTTAAAATGGTATTTCCGCCATCCGCTCCGCCCCGTGTTGGTTTTATCAGCGGGAAACCCAGTTCGCGTTCTATTTTTCGAAGGTTGTCCCAGGTTTTGCGGTATGTTAGATTGAGCTTTTTCATTGCATCATTCAATGAGCCTGTTTCGTTGATTGCCCTAAGCAATTCACATTTTTTATCCCCTAAAATCCCATTCTGATCCGCTGTTTCGAGCCAGATTTTGTAATTTAATCTCAGGTTATCCAGTCGTGAACTCATTTTATTTGTGCGTTTTGGTTAGGATTGTTTTTTTACAAAGATAAATGTATAACCAATATGTCAACTTCTGTTTTTGTTGGAAAATCCTGAATTGCTGTCCGTAAAAAGGGCATTAAATCATTCGTTTGCAGAGTGCTTGTTAATCATGTTTCCAGTGGACTCCTTCGGGTAATTACCTGTGCCATTGCGGGATGACGGGAATAAGTTATCCCTTTTTCTTCCTGTTTGCGAAACGTTTCGAATGCCATTAAATCTTGTCTTAACCAATAATAGCGTTAATCGTTAGCAAAAGGTATCGTAACTAATTTCAGCTGGAATTTTGTCATGATCCTGAAAGGGGAGGGTTTCTTATTAGCGGGGGCAGCGCTAACATAGAGTTATGCATAAAACAGTAATACAGGCTATTATGATTTTGAAAAATATCGAGGGGATGTCTATTTATCTGCGATTTATGCATTAAGAAACTTAAGTAATAATTTAAAATTATAAATGGAAAGAGGACCAGGTTGGAAAGCGACGAATGA
>CAZOXJ010000096.1:12308-15192 GCA_964583325.1 uncultured Lentimicrobiaceae bacterium | reverse complement strand
GGCGCAACAAAATTTCCGCTGAACGATCCGAAATCATTGGTTGTAAGCGTTTGTTTCGAAACTACCTGCCCGTTAACATCATACAGTGTAACTTCTGTTTTGAAACGGGTTTTTATTTTTACATCGTCACCTTTCCGCTCTAAAACAATTCCTTTAAAAAAGATGGTTTGACCGGGGCGGTATATGGCTCTGTCAGTGAAAAAATGAGTCTGAACAACTGTGCGGGGTTCGTCATTGCGGTATGGGTAACTTGAAAAATAACTTTCAGTGATAAGTTTATCCGCTTTCGAACTGAAAACCAGGTAAAACTGCTTATTTCTGTGTGTATCGCTTTTAGCTGGTATTGTTACCATTCCCGATTTATCAGTCACAAAAACATCTCCTGCTGTGCTTTCGTATTTGCGTAATTTGGAATTGTACTCATTGTAAAATGGCTGTACTTTAACTCCTTCGAGCGGTTGCCCGGATTCGCGGTGCAACACAACTATTTCATTATTTCCATCTTCGGTACTGCGGTTGAGGTAACTGATTGTGGTTTCCCAGAAAGTATTGGCTGTTACAACTGCCGATTTGGCCGGGAACGAGCCGTCGTTGCTCGAAAGCAGCACATAATATCCTTGTGGCATAGCCGGTACTTTGATCTCGGCAGAATGATCCCTGTAATCGCCATCGTCAGGAAGTGCTTGCTCCCAGGTCTTTTCTGCTTTCAGGCTGAGGTATTTCGCAAAACGCTCCTCCTGTTGTTTTCCGCGGAGTTCACGGTCGGTTTCGGGGTCGATTTTTACTAAGCGGAAATATACTTTTGAAACATTTTTAAACTCAACCAGAGCAAGCGAAGGTTTTCCGGGAATGGAAGCATAATTGGTTGTAACTGAAAGCGCCGGCTGTTTAATGCGCTCAATCAGCGTCTGACAATTTTTTGCACCAAAACTGTCGGGGAAGCGATTAATGGCAGCTTCGCAGATTTCGATGGCAAGCTTTCTATTCCACTTTTGTGCATCTGGAACTGGCTGAATGGATTCCGTTTCGTCATAATCATAAGGAGTTATTTCCTCATCGTCGCCTTCCAGTTGTAAGGCAATTTCAAATGAAACTTCAGTTGATGAAGGATGATTTTTAAAACGGCTTTCCAGTTTGTATAATGCTTCGAGGTAAAGACTATCTTTTTCAGGAAGAATGCTTTTTTCGTGAACAAACGATAAACGCTTAATTTCAGCATCAACTAGTGCCGTTGGATCTTTATCCAAAAGATGAACTCCAACAATTTCCTGCAGAAGTTTCAACGCCTGAAATTCGAACGAAAGTGCATCTGGCGAAGTGATTTTTAAAGCGGCAAATTCGCTGGATGGCGCAAAATATGCGGGCTGATCCATTAAAAATGTTGCAGCAGGTTTTGTAAGCCCGGCATCGGAAGAAGTATAAAAATCAATAGCCCTATGAGCCAGGAAATCAAATAAAGTGGGCCTGAATTTTTGCGAATCTTTCTGTTTTACCAGGATTTCATCAAATGCGGACAGGGAAGTATTTTTAAGCAGATCTTTGTTTTCAAGCGAAAGTGCGTAGTTTTCCATGGCGGCTGTCACCAGCTTTTTGAGGTCCCAGGTTTTTATGTCATCATTCACAAAACCCGATGTTTCGCTCCGGCTGAGAATCTGCCAGCGGTTATTTTGAAAATAACGCCAGTAGAGTTCAGCAACTATCGAATGTAATATTTGCTTTACAGGTGGCTGAGCGGATTGAATATCAAGTTGAGTCCGTGCTATGCTGTTTTCAAAATAATCTTCCTCAAAATCCGATTCCAGTTTCATCCGGTAAACCGAAGCTTTTACAAACTGGTCGGGCTGGTTAGCAGCTTTGGTTTGATCATAAATACGTACAACCATATCGAGCGCCGATTGAGCCTGACCAAGCCCGGCAAGCGAATCGACCTGCTTCCATTCACGCGTATATTGGTTTTGCGACATAACGGTAAGGCTTAATAAAAGGATTAGGATGCTGAAAAATGTCTTCATAAGGCTTTAAATTACACAAAAGTTAAAGGTATGTATTTTGGTAGTATGAGGATGCAAAGGAACCGGATTTTCCATAAACCGGCTGCAAATTTAGGGTGATGCAAGCAAAAACCATTCCCCGGTTTTTCCGGCGGCATAATTCTTGCTAACGGCTTTCCTAACAAATTCGAACTTTCAAGGTTAATAATTGTATCTATTTGTTACTTTTAATCGGAATTAAAGCCAGAAACATGCGGATACCGCTCATCATTGTACTTTTAGTAACGTCCTGTTTCGTTCAGGCTCAGAGTGTTGCTGAAAAGTATATCCAAAAATTCGATTCGCTGGCTATTGAGGTTCTGGTGAAATACGAAATTCCTGCCAGCCTGGTTCTTGGGGTTGCAATGCAGGAAAGCGGAGCAGGCACCAGCAAACTTTGCCGGGTTAATAAAAATCATTTTGGCGTCAAAATCAGGGTGAAATCGTCGAAAACCAAATCAGGATATGTGAGCAAATACAGAACTTTCGAAACGGATGAGGATGCTTACCTGCATTTCGGCGAGATGTTATCCAAGCGAAAATATTATGCAACACTAAAAGGAAATATGGATTACATGCTTTGGCTTAAAGCCATGAAAGCAGCTAAATACGCAACCTCGCCGCACTGGATCAGCCACGTTGATGCTATGATAAAGCGCTATGATTTAACACGTTTCGATACACAATTACCGTTTCCCTTTTTACCTCCACCGGCAATAAGTGCTATTCCTGTAAGAAATGATATGTATCGTTTCATAAGGTAGAAATTCAGGATTGAACCATTAAATTTTAAGTTTCGTAAGTATTCCCGAAATATACTTTTTTTACTTCCTAACCCTGCCATCTTCAATCCC
>CAZOXJ010000096.1:0-12208 GCA_964583325.1 uncultured Lentimicrobiaceae bacterium | reverse complement strand
TAAGTATTCCCGAAATATACTTTTTTTACTTCCTAACCCTGCCATCTTCAATCCCCTCAATCTCATCAATCCCTTCAATCCCCTCAATCCCTAATCAGGCAACTTCGCTGTAATAGGATTCGCCAGTCCTGAGTAGGAAATCAACTCAACCCTGGCGCGCCCAACCGATTGCTCGGATTCAATAAGTATAGGTAAACGGTTTTTATCATCAGTCACCCAAACTGTAATAGGGTACGGATCATCAAAAGCATAACCTGTTGCCACCATGGGCCGGAATGCAATGCAGCGAAACTTCCCTAGTTTTGTTTTCACAATTTCAGTGCCTTTAAAAATTACACGCGAATTATAAACCGAATCATCGAGAAAAAAAGGAACCTCGATGATTCCACCAGGCTGAAGTCCGGATATATCCATTGTGCGTGCGTAATAAAAACCGGAAATAACATCCTGAATGTTGGCAGGCACTTTCATCACTTTCGACAGGCTGACAGCCAGACGGTCATTCTGGCGAAAAATAACAAGATCGTCTTTCTTATAATTGTTTTCACGGGTGCGGCGGATAAACTTCCAGGCAATCATGGCATCCTGGTCAAAATAACTTTCGAAACGATCATTAACTTTATAAAACAGCTCGATAAACCCTGTCGTTTTTCCTTCCCCAACAACATGGTAAGTGCTTCGGCTATTAATAATTACATTTTCTTTTTTTACTTCCAGTGTAGCCTTGCCCCCGGTAATACTTCCGGTGAGGGCCGAATTAAATGCAACCCGGAAAGTAAGTTTTTCGCCTCGCACAAACGCCGAATTGTCAACAGTCCGGTACGACTGAGCATAAGCTGAAATACTGCAAAAAAGTAAAAATATAAGGAGAGCCTTTGGCATGAAGTTTAAGTTTGAAGTACTAACGTTCAAAAAACGTTCCAAAGTACTTTTGAATGCTGCAATCCCTGAAATGAGCTTAATTATGAACAAATAACCGGTTCGGACCGGGTGTAGTTCCAATATAAAACGGGATCAGGATGGCAGGAATTATTCCGGACTTTTATTTTTGCTCTTTTATTTTTAATGCCCGTGCAGGGCAATAATCTGACTGGCTAAGTATAATCTGATACTCGCGCTCCGATACACTGATGCTATATATTCCGGGCCTCTCATTGATATAAGGAATATTTTTCAAACATTTTCCCGAATGCATGCACAGTTCCTGGTTCCACTCAATTGTGTCCACCCCATTTGTAAAATATCGGATATTTTTCACTTTTGTTATGCGTATTGAAACGGATGCAAAAGTACAATTTACTGTAAGTTGTGGCGTATAAATCTGACACTAATTCACTGAGAGTTTGTTTAAATTATTGATTTTAACATATAGAAGAGGCGAGGGGCGACATTGCGAGGGGCGAAAATCACAGTTGTTGAATTTAAAATGGATTCTTCCGAAATCCGACATCCGTTATCTTTTCTTCCTGAAGAAATCCTTCATTAATTCCCCACACTCCTCTGCAAGTACTCCACTGCTAACCTTGGTCCGCGGATGTAAAACCGAGGAGCTAAGTAACGAATAACCTCTTTTTATATCGGCTGCACCATAAACTATACGGCTTATTTGTGTCCAGAACGAAGCTCCCGCGCACATAACACATGGCTCGATGGTCACATATAACGTGCATCCTTCGAGGTACTTGCCGCCCATAAACCCCGAAGCCGACGTAAATGCCTGCATTTCGGCATGAGCCGTAACATCATTTAGTTGTTCGGTAAGATTGTGGGCACGGGCAATAACCTGGTTTTCACAAACTATAACGGCTCCGATTGGAACCTCATCCTTGCTAAGCGCTTTGTGAGCTTCTTTTAAAGCTTCGCGCATAAACGACTCATCCGAAAAAACTGTAAATGCCATATCTTTGATTTCTCTGAAAAACAAAATTACCGGTTTTAGGTTAACTTAGAGCGATTAAAAAATTAGTGTCCGCGCAAATAACTCTGACGCTTTTTTCTGGTTGTTTAAATCCTTAAAAGTGATAAGTTTTGTGCTTTTGTCTTAAGCTTTCAAAGCATTCAACGTCTTTTTTAACAGTCAATTTATTGAATGCCGAATGATTGTATTCACTTTTATGAATGTTTTTTGTTGCAGCCCTGCTGAAATTGAAAGAAATTCGTATTTTTGGGATGAATAGCGGAGAAATTTAACGAAATAGTAGTAATATTGCACTTCAATTTGAAAATAGACTAATGATCAGAAAGTTACTATCTTCAGTCAGGTTACCGGTCACATTATTTGCCTTGTTAATAGCAGGGTTTTCATATGGGAGTACCAGTTCGCACGATACTGTAAGCCATCAGGTTACAACACACGAAGGAGCTCATTCCGAAAAAGCGTTCGATGCCGGAGCAATGATTATTGACCATATTGTGGATGCTCACGAGTGGCATATTCTTACGTACAACGATTTTCACCTTTCCATCCCTTTACCGGTAATTTTGATCGATAACGGCAAACTGGTTTCCTTTTCTTCAGGCAATTTCCACCACGGGCACGATGCCTACAAAGGGTATAAATTGATGACCGAAGGCGAAAACAAAGGTAAAATTGTTAAGGTTGCTGATGATGGAACTGTGGATGCAACTGCTGAATTACCATTGGATTTTTCGATTACCAAAAATGTAGTTTCCTTGTTTATCAGCTTGTTGCTGCTCTGTTTAATTTTTATTTCAATAGCAAACCGCTACAAGAAACATCCCGATTCAGCTCCGAAAGGACTGCAGTCGATACTCGAACCACTCATTATTTTTGTTCGCGACGATATTGCTATTCCCGGTCTTGGAAAAAAGAAATACAAACGGTTCATGCCTTTCCTGCTGACTGTGTTTTTCTTTATCTTTTTCAACAACCTGCTCGGTTTGATACCAATTTTCCCTGGTGGAGCCAATCTCACGGGAAATATCGCCATCACCCTGGTACTTGCTTTGTTTACTTTCGTGATTACTACATTTATTGGTAACAAGAATTACTGGTTGCATATTTTTAATGCTCCCGGAGTTCCCTGGTGGCTTAAATTTCCAATTCCGCTCATGCCTCTCGTTGAGTTCCTGGGGGTACTTACAAAACCTTTTGTACTGATGGTCCGTTTGTTTGCCAACATAACTGCCGGACATATTATCCTGCTTGGTTTCATGAGCCTGATCTTTATTTTCGGTAACATGAATATTTTTGCCGGCTATGGAGTATCAGTATTTTCAATTGCTTTCGGTGTATTCATGACCATGCTCGAATTGCTGGTTGCTTTTATCCAGGCCTATGTTTTTGCGTTACTTTCATCCATTTATTTTGGAATGGCTATGGAAGAACATCATCACCCCGAAGAACACACAACTGAACACTAAATCTTTTTATTAATCACCATAATTCAATTCTTATGTCACTCTTAAGCGTTTTATTACAAGAAGCAGCAAACCTTGCCCCTATTGCAAAAATGGGAGCCGGTATTGGTGCTGGTATTGCAGCTATCGGTGCAGGTATCGGTATTGGAAAAATCGGTGCTTCGGCACTCGAGTCCATTGCCCGCCAGCCTGAGAGCGTAGGCGATATCCGTTCGAACATGATTGTGGCTGCTGCTCTTATCGAAGGTGTTGCATTCTTCGCTATCGTAGTTTGTCTGCTCATTCTGTTCCTGTAAAAACAAATTCAGCTACGGTATCCCTGCACCTGGCAGGGATGCGGTAGTTGATTTTTTAAAAGAATTCAATAAAACATAAAAATATTAATTACTCATACCCTGAACTATGCAATTAGTTACTCCCGGTATAGGACTCATTTTCTGGATGTTGGTTTCATTCAGCCTGGTCATGTATATTCTTGCAAAATATGCATGGGGGCCGATCATGAAAGGTATACATCAAAGGGAAGATACCATCGAAAAAGCACTTGAAGCTGCCAATGAAGCAAAGAAGGAAATGCTTCAGCTGAAAGCCGGCAACGAACAACTGCTCCGCGACGCCAAAGACGAACGCGATGCATTGATGCGCGATGCCCGTAAAGTGAGAGAATCAATACTTGATGAAGCCCGCGCCAAAGCTGCCGAAGAATCAGCCCGCATATTGGAAAATGCCCGCGAAAACATTCAGTTCGAAAAAATGGCTGCTATCAACGAGCTGAAAAATCAGATCGCTTCCATTTCAATCGAAATTGCTGAAAAGCTGATCGGTAAAGAACTCGAAAACAAAGAACAACAGCAGCAACTCACAGAAAAGTTGCTGAAAGAAGTAAAAATTAATTAAGCAGAAACCACAGAAAACCTCAAATGAGTTATACAAAAATAACCTTACGTTATGCTGCTGCATTTTTCGACCTTGCCTCTGAAAAGGGAGTAGTTGAAAAAGCATCTGAGGATATGGCACTGCTTGGTAAAGTTTGTACCTCGAACCACGATTTTGTGCGTATGTTGCAAAATCCGGTTATACACGCCGACAAAAAGAAAAAAGTGATCATCCAGATTTTTGGAGATTCAGTTAACAAGATGTCGCTCAGCTTTATGAACCTGATGATCCGTAAACGCCGCGAACGATATCTTCCTTCAATAGCCGAGGCTTTCAACGATCTGTATAAAATATCGAAAGGCATTAAAACAGCCTATGTTACTTCAGCCATTTCACTGGCAGCTAACGAAAAGGCCGGTATTCTTGAAATTGTCAGCAAACTGACGGATAAAAAGATTGACCTGGTGGAAAGCACGGATGACAAACTGCTTGGTGGTTTCGTTATTAATATTGACGACTATCAGGTTGACCAAAGTATTGCCACCAAGATTAAAGAACTAAAAAAGGATTTCGAAAAGAACCTGTTTATTAAAGGATTTTAACCAAAAGGATTTAGAGGTTAGGAGTTAGGGGTTAGGGGCAAACATTCGCCAACAACCAGCAACCAGTAACCAGTAACCAATAACATAATTACCACTATGGCAGAAATTAAACCCGCAGAAGTAACTGCAATACTGCGGCAGGAATTGGCCGGTTTTTCAACTGAAGCCGAAATAAAAGAAATAGGTTCCGTGTTGCAGGTAGGCGACGGTATTGCGCGCGTATATGGCCTCACCAACGCTCAGTCGGGCGAACTTGTTGAATTCGTTAAAACCGATACCAAAGGAATTGTACTCAATCTTGAAGAAGATAACGTAGGTATAGTGCTTTTAGGCGAGGCGAAAGAAATAAAGGAAGGCGACAAGGTTCAGCGGACCAAACGTATCGCCAGCATTAAAGTTGGTGCCGGAATGCTTGGGCGGGTTATCAATACCCTTGGTGAACCTATCGATGGCAAAGGTGAACTCAAAGGCGAACTTTACGAAATGCCTATCGAGCGTAAAGCTCCGGGTGTTATTTTCCGTCAGCCGGTTACCGAGCCACTGCAAACAGGTATCAAAGCTATTGATGCTATGATCCCGATTGGCCGCGGACAGCGCGAACTTATCATTGGCGACCGCCAGACGGGTAAATCAGCAATTGCGATAGATGCAATCATAAATCAGAAAGAATTCTACGAAAAAGGCGAACCTGTTTTTTGTATCTATGTGGCTATCGGCCAAAAAGGTTCAACAGTTGCCAATATTGTTAAAACGCTCGAAGACCACGGTGCAATGGCATATACCGTTGTGGTAATGGCTACCGCCAGCGACCCGGCTGCTATGCAGTTTTATGCTCCGTTTACAGGCGCTGCCATCGGTGAGTTTTTACGTGATACCGGACGTGCCGCATTGGTTATTTACGATGACCTCTCGAAACAGGCTGTGGCTTACCGCGAGGTGTCACTGCTGCTCCGCCGCCCACCAGGACGCGAAGCTTATCCAGGTGACGTTTTTTACCTGCATTCACGCCTTCTGGAACGTGCAGCAAAAATTATCAAAAGCGACGAAATTGCCAGCCAGATGAACGATTTGCCTGAATCAATAAGGCATTTGGTGAAAGGCGGAGGTTCGCTCACTGCTCTTCCTATCATAGAAACACAGGCAGGAGATGTGTCAGCGTATATTCCTACCAATGTAATTTCAATTACCGACGGACAGATATTCCTCGAAACCACACTTTTCAATTCAGGTATCCGTCCGGCTATCAACGTAGGTATTTCGGTATCAAGGGTTGGAGGTAATGCTCAGATTAAAGCCATGAAAAAAGTGGCCGGAACACTTAAACTTGCCCAGGCCGAATACCGCGAACTTGAAGCATTCTCAAAGTTCGGTTCCGACCTCGATGCTGCCACCAAAAATATCCTCGATAAAGGTGCCCGTAATGTTGAAATTCTGAAACAACCTCAATATTCGCCGGTTCCTGTTGAAAAACAGATTGCTATTATTGCCTGTGGAACACGCGGTTTGTTGCAGAAACTTCCGGTAAGCTCAATCCACGATTTTGAAGTGGAATTCCTGCATACTCTCGAAGTCAGTCACAAGGAACTTCTGGCCGACCTTAAACAAGGTAAGCTGGATGATCAGATTCTGGCAAAAATAGATAGCGTTGCTAAAGATACAGCAGCAAAGTATATAAAATAAATTCCTGCGTTTTCACAGGTGTGAACGAAAGCAGAAATCAGTGATTAACTCAATTTTATGCCGAATTTAAAGGAAGTACGGATCAGGATTGCTTCGGTAAAATCGACACAGCAGATCACAAGCGCCATGAAAATGGTAGCTGCATCGAAGTTGCGCAGAGCCCAGAATGCTATTCTGAAAATGCGCCCCTATGCCGCAAAGCTTAAGGATATACTGCAAAACCTGAGTGCGAGTCTCGATTCGGGCGATGCAAATCCATATACTCAGCAGCGTAGTGCCGATAAAGTTTTAGTTGTTGTTATTACCTCGAACCGTGGTTTGTGCGGTGCATTCAACACCAATGTTCTCCGGGCTGCCGTTCAGCGCATACAGGTCGAATATGCAACTCAGGCAGGATCAGGTAATGTGAGCTTTCTTACAATCGGACGAAAAGCTACCGAGTTTTTCACCAAGAGAGGGTACAATGTAGTTTCGTCGCACGATGCTGTTTTCGACAGCCTTACTTATGAAAATGTTTCGGTTATTGCCACAGCAGTAATGGAAGCTTTCGCTGAAAAACAATTTGACCGTGTTGAAATTGTTTATAACCAGTTTAAAAATGCAGCTGTTCAAAAACTAACCGTTGAGCAGTTCCTCCCTGTCGAACAACCTGCTCCAAGCGCTGTTGTTTCAAAAATCAATACCGATTTCATATTTCTGCCATCAAAAGAAGAAATTGTTTCGGAATTGATTCCCAAGTCGCTGAGGATACAGTTTTATAAGGCGGTACTCGATTCGAATGCTTCGGAACATGGTGCCCGGATGACAGCTATGCATCAGGCTACCGAAAATGCAGGAGACCTTATCAAGGAACTTAACCTTGCTTATAACAAAGCCAGACAAGCGTCAATCACAAAGGAAATTCTCGAAATTGTAAGCGGGGCAGAAGCTTTAAAGAATAAATAATTTATAAAGCACTTGTAGAACATCTCCTGTTTGTCTCCAAAACTCCTTGCCCCTTTGCAACATAATAAGTATAAGGGTAAATATTTTAAAAACGTTTAGTCATGATAAAAGAAGCAGTAGAAAAAGCCATCAATCATCAAATAAAAAACGAAGAGCATTCTTCACGTTTATACCTGTCGATGGCATCGTGGTGCCAGGTAAATGGTTATCCGGGCGCTGCAGCATTTCTTTTCAAACAAGCCGATGAAGAGCGGATGCATCAGCTTAAATTTGTGCATTATCTTAACGACAGGGCCGGCTACAGCAAATTGTCAGCTCTCGATAATCCCACCGCCGAATACAAATCATTACTCGATGTGTTCGAAAAAGTAATGGCTCACGAAGAGTTTATTACCGCTTCGATCAACGAATTGTATGAAGTAGCTACAACAAATAAAGATTATACAACCGGAAGCTTCCTGCAGTGGTTTATCACCGAGCAGATAGAAGAAGAAAGTACCATGCACGGCATTTTGGATCAGATGAAACTTGCCGGTAACGAATCAGGCGGACTGTTCCATATCGATAAGGAACTTTCGGCTAAGGCAGCTGCAAAAGTAGTTGCTCCGCTGGCTGCTGAATAACGCAGATCGAAACATTTACATAAGCTGCTTCCGGTACGGAGCAGCTTTTTTTGTGACTGCAGCAAAAAAAAACAGCGGAAGTTTCCCCCGCCGTTCTTTAAATTCACAGCATTTCACTGTGTTTCCCTTTGCCAAAAGAAATATGTAATGATAAAACAAACCAATTAATCTTGGTAATGGTAGAGTAAAAATCATGCTAAGTTTTCAGGGAAACAGAAAAAATCATGTAAATTTCGCCAATTCGATCACTTGATATTTTTAAAGTGCAGATAATTAATACGATATAAAACTAATAAAATAGAACAATTACGGAGCATGATTCTGATGCCTGCCTGACGGAAGTGAATTTTGTTCCAAAAAGGGAAAATATGTCCGCTTTAGAATCGGAGAATTTTAAGTGCTTTGCCCGAATTCAGGAATCCTTTGATGATTTGCTGGATATCGCGGTTGTCATTGTACCTTTTGATATACTCTTTAATCTGCTGCGGGTCATTTAGCCCATTCTCCTTAGGCATCCATCCAAAACCTGCAAAAACGTTATTCTCGACCAGCACAACCGATAATTCATCCTCGTTGCGACCGTGATCAATAATAGCCATATCCGTCCATTTATGATGAAATTCGGCCAGGGCGGATTCAACGCGCAGGTTATAGGAATCGGATGGTTCAATCCCAATGCAGGCACCGTCGCATTGCCCTATCGAATGCTGGAAACATGCGCCGTGATTCTGGTATAACCCACACAGTTTCTGGCAAAGATTATATTTTGAAGCCATTTTATGAACCACCACCAATGCCTCATCAAAAGAGGAGAAAACAGTATGTGGCGAACCGGTTGATTTGATTTTTTCGATTTGTATAACCTGGTAACCCGACTGCGTTTTGAAAGAGTATAACCCGTATTTGTATGAAGTGCGACGCTGTAACCGATTGTAAACGGGTTTATGTTTTTTAATTTCGTCCGATTCAAGAAGCAGTGCAATTAACTCACTTCCTGTTTCTTCGTAACTGATACCGGCAGTATTCGAGCGCATTTCGATGGCTCGCGAAGTGCTGCTGTTCTGAAAATGTGACAATACACGCGCATGAATATTTTTACTTTTCCCGATATAAATCAATTTCCCGTTTTCATCATGAAAATAATAAATACCGGCGGCAGTTGGCAAACGGTTAAAAACAGAACGATCGAGTTTATCGTGCATGCCATCGGTCGGAATCTGGTTTAGTGTCGGATCAACACTGAGTAATCGTTCGAATAATTTCACGGTAGCCAATGCATCACCGGCAGCACGGTGGCGCGATGTGATCTGAATTCCGAGGTTGTTACAAAGAGTTCCGAGGCTGTAAGATTTATACCCGGGCAGCAGCTTACGCGACATTTTAACCGTGCATAAAACCGGCCTTTTGTATTTATAACCAAGGTTAAGGAATTCCTGTTTTACAAAACTATAGTCGAATGCAGCGTTATGGGCCACAAAGGTGCAACCTTCGGTTATCTCAACGATATTTCGGGCCACTTCAAAAAATTTCGGGGCATCCTTCAGCATTTCGTCCGAAATGCCGGTAAGTCGCGCTACAAAAGGCGGAACCTTACATTCGGGATTTACAAGAGTTGAATATTCATTCACGACCTTTATGCCGTCGTGAATAAAAATAGCTATTTCCGTAATCCGCTCACGACTTGCATTTCCGCCTGTAGTTTCAATATCAATAATTGCGTACACTATTCTTCTGTAAAAGTCCAAAGATACTTTACAAAACCATTCGGTCATAAACTATTTTACCTTTTATACACACATACTTCACCTCATTTCTCTTTATTCTCTTAAAAATCAACTTTATAGAATAAAAGGAGATTGTAAGTACCTTTTAGAATGTAAAAATTTCATACATTTGCAGCTTCTTTATAAATCCCCGATCATGGCACATGAGGTTAAAATTTTTTCCGGCAGAGCAACACGCTACCTCGCTGAGAATATTGCACTTAGCTTCGGTACAAAACTTGGCGAAGTTCAGGTTATTACGTTCAGCGATGGTGAATTTACTACCTCATTCGAAGAAAATCTTCGTGGAAATGATGTGTACATTGTGCAATCTACATTTCCGCCGGCAGTAAATCTTCTGGAACTGTTGCTCATGGTTGATGCCGCCAAACGTGCTTCGGCCCGGCAGATAACCGCTGTAATTCCGTATTTCGGATTTGCACGCCAGGATAGAAAAGACAAACCCCGCGTGCCGATTTCAGCCAAACTGATTGCTAACCTGCTCACTGCTGCAGGCGTTCAGAGGCTCATAACCATCGATCTTCATGCCGATCAGATCCAGGGATTTTTTGATGTACCGGTTGACCACCTGTATGCTTCATCCATATTCCTGCCATACATCAAGAAACTGAATCTTCCTAATGTTGTTTTTGCTTCACCCGATACGGGAGGAACACGCAGAGCAGCATCCTATGCCAAAGCACTGGATACAGGTTTTGTAATCTGTTACAAGCAGCGTTCCAAAGCCAACCATGTCGATTCAATGGCACTTATAGGAGACGTTAAGGGGAAAGATGTAATTTTGCTCGACGATATTATTGATACCGGCGGTACTATTACCAAAGCATCGCATATTATGCTCGAAAACGGGGCTGCCAGTGTTCGCGGATTCTGTACACATCCTATCCTTTCGGGAGAAGCATTTGAGCGTATCGAAAACTCAGCATTTACCGAGGTTATTGTAACTGACACCATACCTTTAAGGCACGAAAGTCCTAAGGTTAAGGTGCTTACTACAGCAACACTTCTGGCTGATGTAATTAAAAGAGCACACAACTACGAATCAATTTCATCACTTTTCAACATCAAATAATAACAATTAAAAATCAATTCAAATGAAAACAGTATCTATGAGCGGTTTGCTTCGCGCAAACGTAGGGAAAAAGGATGCTAAAATGAACCGTGCCGCAGGCAGGGTACCATGCGTTATCTACGGTGGTAAAGAAGAACTTCATTTTACGCTTCTCGGGAAAGATCTCGACACACTTCTTTTCACCCCTTACACTTTTATGGTTGACCTCGATATTGAGGGCAAAAAATTCACAGCCACTTTACAGGATGTGCAGTATCATCCGGTTACGGACACCACGTTGCATGCCGATTTTCTGCAGGTAACCCAGGGAAAACCAATTATTGTAAGCCTCCCGATCCGCGTCGAAGGAAATTCACCCGGAGTACTCCGCGGGGGAAAACTGATTAAAAAATTCCGTAAACTGAAAATCAAAGGTTTATCGGAACATATGCCGGAAGTTGTTACAATCAATATCTCAAAGTTGGAAATTGAAGATACCATCAGGATCAGCGATATTAAAATACCTAATATCGAAATCCTTGAAGTTCCTTCCAACCTTGTTATTACAGTTGCTTCCACCCGTGCTGTTGAACCAACAACACCAGGCGGTAAGTAAGCAGATAAATTTCAGATTACTATTAAAAAGGTACAAGGTTCTGAACTTTGTACCTTTTTTGGTTTTAGGAAGCCTGATTTACCGGATTTCCTATTTCAAAACCATATCGATAATTTTCAGGTAGTCTTGAAACTCCTTATCCCATATTTCAATATCCTCAGGCTCATATATTTTAGAGGGGAAAGACTTTGCTGTAACTTCGCGTATTTCAGCCACATTTTTAACTATTCCAAGCGCCATTGCCTGCACCATAATATTGCCGGTGGCAGTGGCTTCATCTAAAGCAGCAACTACAGGAATATTGCAACTATTAGCTGTAAAGCGGCACAACAATTCGTTTTTAATTCCTCCTCCGGTCATGTATAAAGTTTCCGGTTTTACACCGCGTAAAGCTTCAATTTGCCCTGTAACAACCCTGAATTTGAAAGCCAGTCCTTCGAGAATAGTCCGGATAATTTCACCATGGGTTTGAGGAACATATTGGCCTGTATTTTCGCAATAGGCAGTTATTGCTGCCGGCATATTTTCAGGATGAAGAAAGGAGGCGTGATCTGTGTCAATAAAGGCGGCAAAAGGTTTTGATTCACCGGCGAGCGCAACCATCCGGGCAAATGAATAATCGTTCTCTATCCAGGCTTTACGGCATTCCT
>CAZOXJ010000095.1:0-15275 GCA_964583325.1 uncultured Lentimicrobiaceae bacterium | reverse complement strand
AAACCGGGCAAACGTTGAAACCTGAAGAAATGCAACAATTGATAGATGAGCTTTTTGGCTGCCAGGTTCCTGAAATTGCACCTGATGGCAGTAAAATCCTAAAAATTATCCAAGTGCAAGAGATTGATAAATTGATCGGAAAATAGTTAATGAGAATAAGTTAATTTAACTCGAATAAAGAAAAAAATATGAGTTACGAAAGATATAGTCCTCCAAAATTTGGATTCTTACCTCACGTTATAAAGAATTTATTGATCCTAAATGTTTTACTTTTCGCAGTAAAGCTGTTTATGACGTATTTTATGAATATAAATTTGACAGATATACTTGGTTTACATTTCATCGGGTCTGATAAATTTGCGCCATACCAGTTTGTAACTCACATGT
Source organism: uncultured Lentimicrobiaceae bacterium (assembly GCA_964583325.1). Taxonomy (GTDB): domain Bacteria; phylum Bacteroidota; class Bacteroidia; order Bacteroidales; family UBA4417; genus UBA4417. Next base: position 14,888 of record CAZOXJ010000095.1, on the reverse strand, counting down.
TTATGCATGGAGATTTTTTTCACTTGCTATTTAACATGTTAGCATTATTTATGTTAGGGAAAGAACTTGAATTCGTCTGGGGACCTAAAAAATTCTTGTTTTATTATTTTGTAACAGGTCTTGGTGCAGCTGCATTGCACTCTTTAGTAACATACATTGAAATGACTTCGTTGCAAAATAGTGTTGCAGCATTTATAAATTCACCTTCTCCTGATTTATTTGCTGGCTTTATAAAATCAAATATAAGTCGTCCTAATCCATGGGTCACTGATTTCATCAATCAATGGTCATCTTCCCCTAATGAACCTACATTTATTAATCAATCAATCGAAATAGTTAACCAAATATATGTTGAAAAAAGTAATATTCCTACAGTTGGCGCTTCAGGAGCGGTTTTCGGGGTTTTACTAGCATTTGGATATTTATTTCCTAACGTTGAATTGATGTTGCTTTTTTTTCCAGTTCCAATTAAAGCTAAGTATTTCGTAATAGGTTATGGTGCGATTGAACTTTATCTGGGTATAACAGAATCGAACAGTAACATCGCTCACTTCGCTCATCTTGGTGGGATGATTTTTGGCTTTTTACTTCTACTTTATTGGAAGAAGAAGGCCGACAAACACCGGAATAACTACCGAGAACAATAGTTTTAAATCATAAACAGCCTTATTTGAGCGAAACTATTTTTAGCTTTGCTAAACATACAGAAACAATGAATTATAATCAATCTGCAGCCGAACGATTCAAAAGCCTGGTAAAACTCCGACCGGCGCTCACGTATCTTATTGCTGCCAATGTGGCTGTTTGGTTTCTTCTGGCTTTGGTTCAGGTTGCCGGTTTCCTTGTTCATCCATCAGATACTCCTGGTGACCAAATATTCCTGAATAACATGATTACCTGGTTAGGTGTGCCAGCATCATATCCGAACCTGCTGTTGAAGCCATGGACAATAATCACATATATGTTTGTGCATGAAGGCTTTCTGCATCTGTTTTTTAATATGATATGGCTATTCTGGTTTGGTAAAATATTTATGGAATTTATGCCGGGCCGCAAAATTTACTCCCTTTATTTTATTGGCGGTATTTCGGGTGCGTTGGCTTTTATGGTAGCATACAATATCTTTCCTGTTTTTCAGGACTCTATTCAAAATGCAACAACCATTGGCGCTTCTGCTTCAGTGCTGGCTATTACGGTTGCAACCGCAGTGCTTGTTCCCTCCTACTCTGTAAATTTACTTTTTCTTGGACCAATAAAAATCAAATATATTGCGATTTTCACCGTTTTTCTTGATGTGCTTATGATCAGATCGGGCAATGCCGGCGGACATTTTGCTCACCTGGGCGGAGCAATTTCCGGAGCGTTGTTTATCCTTTTTATCCGTTACAATGTGACGCAACTTTTAGGGCTGTCGCGGATTAAGTCATTGAATTTTAATCCATTCAGAAAGAAACCATTACGAACGGTTCATAGCAAGGCAAAACCACTCAGCGATGAAGAGTTTAACCGGCAAAAAGCACTTAAACAGCAAAAGATAGATCTCATTCTTGATAAGATTTCCCGAAGCGGATACACAAGTCTTTCGGCTGAAGAAAAAGATATTTTATTTAACAGCAGTAAAAATAATTAGATTTACAATACACATCAGCACAAAAAGACCAACACTTAAGAGGTGGCAAAAACGAGAAAAAGTACAGCTAAATCAAGGTCAAAAGGAAAAATGTCGCTACTTACCAAAATAATGGTTGTAGTTAATTTTTTCTTTATTGTACTTCTTTTGTTATCCTATCTATCGCTTTTCGTATCGCCCGAAAAATTCTGGCCTCTAGCTTTTTCAGGACTTGCCTACCCTGTGATAGTGGTTTTTAATTTATTTTTTGTTTTGTTCTGGCTGGTTTTTCTCAAGAAGTACTTTCTTTTATCACTCATTACACTCCTCTTAGGATACAATCAGATTAAAACGTTTATTAACTTTTCAGGTCCGGAGAGTAAACTCGATTTTGGAAACAGCATAAAAGTAATGTCCTATAATGTGCGTTTATTCGATTTGTATAACTGGCGAAACCCATCAGGCAAAGCTACACGGACAGCCATTTTTGATCTTATAAATTCAGAATCGGCGGATATTCTGTGTTTGCAGGAATACTACAGCGGAGCAGGTAAAAATGCTGATTTTGCAGATACCATCAGTCTGAAAACCGGTTATAAATACCGGAATATTGAACTGATAAATAAAGCAAATAAAGGTTTGCCTTATGGACTAGCTGTTTTCAGTAAACATCCGATTGTGAAAACGCTGAAACTGGAATTCCCAAACAGCAAGGTTAATTTCTGCCAGGTTTGCGATATCAAAATCGGGAAGGATACCATACGGATTATGAATTTACACCTTGAATCGGTGAAATTTGGTAAAGAAGATTATAATTTTGTGAGCGAAATCACTTCGACACCAACAACCAATGATAGCCTTAAAAATAGATCCATGGCTATTATCGGGAAAATGCGTTACGCGTTTATAAAAAGAGCAGTACAGGCGGAAACTATTACCGAGTTTGTCCGCAATTCACCTTATCCGGTAATCCTCACAGGCGATTTTAACGACACTCCGGTTTCGTATAGTTACAGGCAGATTGCATCCGAACTTGAAGATTCATTTGTTGGAGCTGGAACCGGATTGGGACAAACCCATGCTCAAATGATGCCGATGCTCAGGATTGATTATATCTTTCATGATAAGGCTTTAAAACCATTTGAGCATCGGACCATTAATAAAGACTATTCCGACCATTATCCTGTTGTTGCACGTTTTCTTTTACCAGAATAGGTTGCTGCAATTTCCGACACCATTTTAAATTACAAGACAGGAAAAATACGTTTATGAAGTTTAAACTTACGTCCGATTATGTTCCCACCGGTGATCAGCCGGAAGCGATCAGGCAACTTACCGAAGGCGTTGAAAGAGGCGATCATGCTCAGGTATTGCTGGGAGTTACCGGATCAGGGAAAACATTTTCTATTGCTAACCTAATTCATCAGGTTCAGCGTCCTACACTTGTACTGAGCCATAATAAAACACTTGCAGCTCAGCTATATAGCGAATTCAAACAGTTTTTCCCTGAAAATGCTGTTGAGTTTTTTATTTCGTATTACGACTATTACCAGCCAGAAGCATTTATACCGGTTACAAATACCTACATTGAAAAAGATCTTTCCATAAACGAAGAAATTGAAAAATTAAGGTTGAGTGCTACTTCAGCTTTGCTTTCAGGAAGGCGTGACGTGATTGTAGTATCATCAGTTTCATGTATATATGGCATTGGTAACCCGGAGGATTTTAATAGTAAAGTAATACATATAGCTGTCAGCGATAAACTGAGTCGTAATAAATTGCTACATGCGCTGGTCGAAAGCTTGTACTCGCGCACAGAACTTGATCTTACCCGAGGGAAATTCAGAGTTAAAGGCGATACAGTTGATGTATTTCCTGCTTCTGCAGATATTGCGTACCGAATCATTTTCTTTGGCGATGAAATTGAGAGCCTTGCAGCTTTTGATCCGTTAAATGGCTTAACAATTGAAAAATTGATTGAGATTACGGTTTTTCCTGCCAATATTTTTGTTACTTCCAAGGAAAAGATGAAAGAAGCCATTTGGGAAATACAGGCCGATATGGTGAAACAGGTTGAATATTTCAAAGAAATTGGCCGTCCGCTCGAAGCTAAACGACTTGAAGACCGGGTTACATACGACATTGAAATGATGCGCGAACTTGGATATTGTTCAGGTATAGAGAACTACAGCCGCTATTTCGACGGACGTATATCCGGGTCAAGGCCTTTCTGCCTGATTGATTTTTTCCCTTCCGATTTCCTGATGGTAATTGACGAAAGCCATGCAACAGTTCCTCAAATCAGGGCAATGTACGGAGGCGATCGTTCGCGTAAGCAAAACCTGGTCGAATATGGATTCAGACTGCCGTCGGCACTTGATAACCGACCGTTGAAGTTCGAAGAGTTCGAAACGTTGTTAAGCCAGGTAATTTATGTAAGTGCCACCCCATCGGATTATGAGCTAAATCAGTCGCAGGGAGTTGTTGTTGAACAACTTATACGTCCAACAGGATTACTCGATCCACAGATTGAAGTAAAACCTAGTTTAAATCAGATTGATGACTTGCTAAATGAAATTGAACTCCGCACAGTAAAAAATGAGCGGATTCTTGTAACCACTCTTACCAAGAGGATGGCCGAAGAGCTTTCGAAATACATGCTCAGGCTTGGCATCAGGTGTAAATATATTCATTCGGAAGTAGATACACTCGACCGGGTTGAAATTCTCCGCGACTTACGAATGGGTTCCATCGATGTTTTGATAGGTGTAAACCTGTTACGCGAAGGTCTTGATTTACCTGAAGTTTCATTGGTAGCCATACTAGATGCGGATAAAGAAGGATTTCTGCGTTCGGAAAAATCGCTTACCCAAACAGCAGGCCGTGCAGCCCGAAACCTGAACAGTAAAGTTATTTTTTATGCCGATAAAATGACGGCATCAATGCAGCAAACCATCAATGAAACTAATCGGAAGCGTGCTATTCAGATAGCTTACAACCTGAAACACAACATCACTCCTACCCAGATTATCAAATCAATTGATCCTTCGGGTTTCTCAGGAAATGTTGAATACAAAACCGAACCCAAAGCTTATGTGGAAAAGGAAAACATCAATGCAGCTGCTGATCCGGTTGTAAACTATCTGAACGACGAACAACTAAAAAAACTTTATGATCAGTCGCGCAAATCGATGGAAAAAGCTGCAAAGGAGCTCGATTTTATCGAAGCAGCGCGCCTTCGCGACGAAATGCTTGCATATAAGGAATTGATTGACAAAAGGAAAAAACACAAATAAAATGGAAGTTACTGAAAACCTTATTATTAAGTCTTTACATGTAGCATTTCTTGCGGGTAAAGCAATTATGGAGGTTTACAGCAAACCTTTCGGAATAGAATACAAAGAGGATAAAAGCCCGCTAACAATTGCCGACAAAAAAGCACACCTGATAATTGCCAGTGGCCTTTCAGATACAGGCATACCGTTATTTAGCGAAGAAGGTGCTGATATACATTACGATATACGTAAAAACTGGACCGATTTCTGGCTCATTGATCCACTCGACGGGACAAAAGAATTTATTAAAAAGAATGGCGACTTCACGGTTAATATCGCACTTATCAGTAAAGAACAACCTGTTTTCGGAGTTGTTTATGCTCCTGTTCCGGGTTTTTTGTTTTGGGGAAGTATGCTTGGATCTTTCAGGCTGGATGTCAGTAAGATGAAAGAAACTGATTTTGAGAATTATGATCATATCATGAAATCCGCTGAGCAACTTCCATGTATAACACGAAAAGAAGGATATCTTGTTTTAGGAAGCCGCTCGCATATGAATGCTGAAACTGAATCTTTTATTGCCGGATTAAAAGAAAGGCATGAAGGACTTTCATTTATATCGCGTGGCAGCTCGCTGAAATTCTGTACGTTGGCCGAAGGCGGAGCCGATGTTTATCCCAGGTTTGGCCCTACAATGGAATGGGATACGGCAGCCGGTCATGCAGTTGCTTTTTTTGCAGGATGCACAATATTACAAGCTGATAGCCAATTACCCCTTATGTATAACAAGGTTTCGCTATTAAATCCATTTTTTATTGCGTACAAAAAAAATGAGGCAACTATTTAGCTGCCTCATTTTTTTTGTGCTGAATATTATCAATTTTATTTATCGCTGATGCTGATCAGTTCAACATCAAAAACTAAAGGAGCATATGCAGGAATATCAGCTCCGGCACCGCGTTCGCCATAGCCCAGTTTCGAAGGGATGATAAGTGTAGCTTTTCCACCGGCACTCATTTTGGCAATTCCTTCGTCCCAACCTGGAATAGCTTCACCTTTACCTATTGTGAATTCGTATGGAGTCGATGGTTTTCTATCAAGTGATGAGTCGAAAACTTTACCATTCAATAATTTACCTGTATAGTGAACTTTCACTTTTTTACCTGTTCCGGCCGCTGCGCCTTTTCCTTTAACTTTCTCGATGTAGTATAATCCTGTAGCGCTTGGTTTGACTGATATTTTGTTGTCATTTACATATTTTAAGATCAAAGCAGGTTCTTTTGCCATTGCTTCTGTAGCTGCTTTTTTAGCATTTTCTTCTTCTTCTTTCATTGCCTTTTCATTCTCAGCTTTGGTTTTCAGATCGAGAACTTCTATTTCATATACGATTGGTGAGAATGGCGAAACTATGTCCTTACCACTCATGTCTTTTTTACCTTTTTCGCCAAAGCCCATTGCAGATGGTACAACAACGGTTGCTTTTGTGCCTTTTTTCATGGTAGCAATTGCTTCATCGAAACCTTTAGTATCGAAAGGCTGGCCGAATTCAAAAGTTATTGGACGGTCGTTATCTAAAGTTGAGAATATTTTTTCACCCTCAATCGAAGAAACGGTAAGGTTAATCTTAACGAAATCAGCTTTTTGAATGCCACGTCCTGAACCTGGATTTTGAGTAATAATATAAATACCTGATTCAGTGGGAGCAGTTGTAACTTTGTTTTTGGTAAGGTACGACTGAATCTTGCCAGCTTCTTCGTTTTTAAGTTTTTCTGCTTTTTCAGCTTCAGCTTTCTGACGCTCTTCCATCGTTTCTGCTTTTAAAAGCTTAACATCAAAATACATCATCGAAGTTGAATCAACACCTTCAGGAAGTGTAGGATACTTGGCTGTTTTGGTGAAGAAGTCATTAGCATTTATGATGAAAGTTGCGCTGTCACCCTGGTGCAACATGCTGAAAGCTTCATAAATATCGCCTTTAAATTCTGATTTTGCAAGGTTGATTTCGAATGCGCGTGGCATATCAGCCGAATTGAAAAAGACTGAGTCTTTTCCGCCAATTTCCATGCGATAAACAATATTCATGGTCAGAATGCTTCCTTCAACTGGTTTGAGGGAATCTTTGTTTTCCACATAAAATTTGTAATAAATACCGCTATCCGATTTTTTAAATCCAGAGTATTTGGAGCATGATGCAGCCATCATTGTAATAATTACTGCTCCCAGGGTAATAAGAGTTCTGATTTTCATTTTCTTTAGAGTGTTTCTGTTAATTTTAATTGTTGGTTATTTATTTTAAATCAATGAGTTTTACTGTATAAATCAAAGTTGATTTGGCAGGAATCTGATCCTGATCTCCTGATAAACCATGCGCAAGGTAGGAAGGGATAATAAACCTTGCTTTATCGCCGACGTTTAGTAAAAGCATTCCTTCTTCGAGTCCGCTCTCAACTCCGCCGCTTCCAAGCGCAAACTCCTTTAAACCTGTTTTTTCCGAACTGTAAATAACTTCACCGCCCAGGAGTTTTACTTCATATTCGAACTGTACTCTTTTTCCAACAGACGTTTTTATTCCTTTTCCTTTTTCGATAATCTGGTACCTAAGCCCGGTTCCGGTTTCACTCATATTCCAGTTATTGAGCAGAACAAATTTGTTAATTTGCTCATTTTCAAATTCTATTGCTGCTTTATTACCTTCGAGCAATTTCTCTGTAACCTGATCCTGTGTTAAATTTGTTTTAGTGCCGGTACCCTTATTATTATGGCACGAAATTAATGCAAATCCGGTTAAAATATAAATGATCAGATTCAATCTCATAACAGCCTGATTGCCTAACAATTATTTATAGTTTTCGAGAGATTTTATTATTCCAGCGCTGTAAGCAGGCAGAAGTGTTTCGAACCAGGCCAGCGTTTCGGTCATTGTTTTAAAGATATCGCCTCCGGCAGCATTGCGATGTCCGCCACCGTTAAAGTGGGCTCTTGCAAACTCATTAACCGAGAATTCGCCTTTGCTTCGCAGCGAAACCCGCACCCGGTCGTCACGTTCGGTAAATAAGGCTGCTACTGCAACATTTTGAATGCTAAGTGCATAATTTACAACGCCTTCGGTATCACCTTGCTGGTAATTAAACTTCGCCAGATCGTCCTTTGTAAGCCATATATATGCTGTAGCATATTCCGGAAGTACTTTCATGTTTGTTCCCAGGCATTGACCTAATAAACGCATCCTACTTTCGGAATAAGTATCATACACCATACGGTGAATGCGCTCAACATCAATGCCAGTATTAATAAGTTTAGCAGCAATTTCAAATGTTTCCGGCCGGTTGCAGGCAAAACTGAATGAGCCGGTATCAGTCATGATACCAACAAAAAAGCACTCAGCCATATCTTTTGTAAAACCATCGAAGAAACCTGCTTCAAAGAGTATCTGGTACAATAATTCCGAAGTAGATGAAACTTCAATAACAGAAAAAGTGAGATCAAATTCATTTTCTGGCTGAACATGATGATCGATCAGAATTCGCGTGGCTTTTGCAGCCCTGAGCTGATCCGTAAAAAGTTTCACCCTGTTCAGACCGTTATAATCCATGCAGAAAATCAAATCTGCAGTTTCAAGCATCTCATTTCCCCTTTCAGGATTCTCTGAATATATTACAGCCTTTTCAACTCCCGGCAACCACTGCAGAAAAGAAGGAAGTTCATTAGGAATCAAAACTTTAGCTTCAATTCCCTTCGAATTAAGAAAATGATAGAGAGCCAGGGATGAACCAATCGCGTCTCCATCAGGATTATAATGCGTGGTTATCAGCACATCTGACTTTTCGCCGAGGAGTTTTTTCAGATAAGCAATGGAAGTTTCAGAAATGCTCAAAATTTGGAATTTGTTGAAATTATTTAGTTGCGCAAAATTACCAATTTAAACTTTATGATGTGTTTGTTGTTGTAATTAAAAACTTATATTTGTAGTAACTGCAATTTTGACTAATATGTCTGGAATTACCACTTTCACAATGATTAAACCTGACGCCTTTAAAGCAGGATTTTCAGGATTAATTTTAAATCACATTATCAGTAATGGATTTCAAATCAAAGCATTAAGGCTTACCCAAATGCACAAGGAAGATGCCGAAGCCTTTTATGCTGTTCATAAAGACAGGCCTTTTTTTAATGGCTTAGTAGAATTTATGACATCAGGGCCGGTTATTGCCGCGATTCTTGAAAAGGAAAACGCTGTTGACGATTATCGTAAACTTATTGGAGCGACCAATCCGGCTGATGCTGCTGAAGGTACTATCCGTAAATTGTATGCTTCCTCCATTCAGAATAATGCGGTGCATGGTTCTGATAGTGATGAGAATGCTCAGATTGAAGCCAATTTCTTCTTTTCCCGTTTCGACCGGATCTGATTATTCGGGGAAATATTCCCTGTATGTATTGTCGGAATAAAATTCAACGATTTTCAGTATTGTTTTCGTCTGGGAATTTTTGTGCCCTGACCTAACCAGGATACTCTCCTGCCTTTGAACTTTTTCGACTGGTAAAGCCTCCTTTTTTTCTGATTCAGAAATATCGGGGGAAATTTGTGTGTCTACCGCTTTCACATTTTCATCCTCATTTTCATCCAGGATTAACGTGCTATGGTTGCGAAATTCCTGGCCATTATCAGGATTGAGGACAGAAAACAAATCCACAGAGGCTGAAACCGATGTGGATTCTCTTTTTAAAGCCTCGTCATTACTGACATTTTGAGCTGATTCAGCACCTTTAAAAATCGGACCTTTTCCAAGCATAATCCATTCCATATTTACTTCGGGGTATCGAATAAGGATTTTCTGAATAAAATCGAGGCTCGCATTATTGCGCCCTGAGATAATATGAGATATACTCGATTTCTGAACACCGACCTCATCGGCAAACTGGGCAGCTGTTAAATTTTTAGCCTTGATAAGTAATATGATCCGGTCTTTCATTTGTAAACTAGTATTATGTAAACACCACTACAAATGTAATATTAAATTTTCAATTAGTATTGTAATTATGTGTATTAAAATCCAACCTCAAACGAAAACAGTTTACATTTAAATTTATCATTTAAATATCTATCATATAATATTGAATATCAATTATATACTATTAATTAATAGGAATACATACAATTAACCCTATTTCCTACTAATACTTGAAGTAATAGTTTATATTATTAATGTAATTAACAGAATATCAGATAATATTGAGTAAACATTGTATTGATTTGTCATGAATTTACATCTCTGTAGGTATACAAAAGTGAACACAATATTTACATTTGTACACAGAATTGCAATACAGTGTATTAGTTGCAATTTATAGCTAGTATTACATTTGTAATTATTTAATTTACATCTGTAATGTAACTCCATGTTTACATCAGTAATCAAATATTTACATTGGTAATTACAAATGATTTAGATTTGTAACTATCAAAGCATCGTTTTTAACATCCATTTTGGGGTGCCCCTCACCTATTGCAGTGAATCAATTTGATTTAAATCCGAATCCTGATATTTATGGAAATAGAAATGAATCTATAAAAAGTACTAAACTGACTTACAATTTAACCCTATTATTTCGGGTAATTTTCAGTACCGATGTAAAAGAGTAAGTATCTATTGAATTCTGAAAGAGTTAAAAAGTCTAAAATTGACTTTCAAAATATTGTTTTTCAGCATGATATTAAAGATTTCAAGAAGTACAAACAATTTATTTAAATCTATAAATAATAGATGTGATGCAAACTGTTAACTTTTTTTTCGAATAAGAATGGTTCTCTAGTCGATTTTAATTTGGTAACATAGTTCCATTCGATGCTAAGAGAATAGTAAGTATAAAATAGAGCTTGCTAAAAAAAACTATATGCTTTCCACACAATTATATGACGTTATTTATGGAGTCAGCTGCAAGCTTTTTTGATACTTTTATTCATTTCCTTTGCATCTTATATTTAAGTAGAATTTGAAATTCTGGAGGGATTTAATTTTACAAACCACCAGTGAAACTGGTTGATCACAAAAAACACAAAAGCCAGAATCATGAAAGGGTTCACTATCAATATATTAAAACTATTCAACCCACTTCGGGGTTGATCTGCGGGTTGTTAATAACCTCCGCTTGCACCGGAGGTTATTAACGTTAAACTCCTTCGGACTTTTTCAACAGGCGCTAAAATAAAAATCTTCAATTGGTAATATTCATGATACGCTCAAAGATATTATATCCTAAAAATCAGTTCAAAAAAAAACCGGCTCAAAGAACCGGTTTAAATATGAGGGAGTAAAAAGTTATTTCTTTATTATCTTACCTGTTAAGAGATAATTACCATTCAACACTTTAACAAGGTATATTCCTGACGGTAAATAGCTGATATCATTGATCTGTAAACTGCGCAACGAATTTTCAATCCCATTAAACGAATACACTATTTTTCCCTGAAGATCGATTATCTCAAGACTGTATTTTCCGCTTATTGAAACGGGGAACCCGATGGTAAGTTTGTTGGATACTGGATTAGGATAAATAGTAAGATTCTTTTTAACAGAATGTTCTGAAACAGAGTAAGAAGTATAAGCCAATTCATAATTAGGAATCCCCCATCCAAGCAATGAATCCGGTTCGCTTGCCTGGCTTGAAGCAGCTTTTATAGCCTCAATTATCTCCATATTAGTTAGCTGCGGAAATGCCTGCCAGTAGCAAGCTGTCATTCCACAAATAATTGGTGATGAAAAGGATGTTCCACTGCCATTTCCTAATCCCCAGGGAGAATAAACTGAGCTATTCTCACCTTGTCCCGAAACAGTTGGTTTAATCCTTCGGTCGTAAGTAGGTCCAAGCGAACTGAAACTTGCCCTTGTACCGAAAGCGGTTACAGCACCGATTGAAAAAACACTATCGCCATCAGCAGGAGCGCCGATGTATTTCCATGAGTCAAACGGACCTCCGGAATTACCCGCACTATTAACAACCAGTATCCCTTTTTCTGCAGCTTTATCAGCTCCGTTAGTAATATAGGTTGTATTTCCATCCATATCAGCATAGGTGTGATTTGTTAACGGATCATCAAATTCAGTATAGCCAAGCGAAGAGTTTATGAGATCAGCGCCAATGCTGTCAGCAAATTCAGCACCGCTAACCCAGAAATATTCCTCAATAATTTTTTCATATTCACCTACTTCGGTGCGTATAAGCCAGTAATCAGCTTTTGGTGCTGTACCTACCATCTGACCATTCTCAAAAGCTCCCATGCATGAAAGAACGCTGGTCCCGTGCGTATGCATTGTGGTAGCATAAACATTATTTCCGGGTTGAGCAAAATCACGGGTTCCTTTAATCTGGTCATTGGCGCGAAGGCTATCGAAACAAGTCATAATATCAACCGAATTAAAACCTGCATCCAACACTGCAATGGTCATACCTTGACCGCTGAATCCATTATTATGCAGAAACTGGCCGTTGAGCTGGTTAATCTGATTGTACGCATTTCCATAATTATAGATATCAGTAGTAGCCTTTTTAGGAATAATATTTGTCTGTGGGTTTACCTTTTCGGTTTCGAAAAACGGTTTTACCGAAGTGGCAGACTTTAAAGTACCATTATCCAGCATACTGATTTTTGAGATTACAGGAATTCTCGAAATTTCTTCTATCATTTCAGAAGAAGCTTCGATAACTACATTATTAAACCATCGAGAGCGGGTTAATATCCTTGCCCCTGTTTTTGCCACAGATGATACATATTCTTCATTAACAGGAATATCTGATTCATCAAATGCGATATTTTGCCTGATGCGACGTTCAATTGCTTTATCAGAGAGATATAACGAGGGATTGACAGCAGCATCCATATTGGTGCCTTTATCATTGAAATGTACCACGTAGGTTTTATTATCTGCTGATTGAGCAAGTAAAAGTGAAGAAATAAAAAATGCTGATACCAGCAGCAGAAATGTTTTTTTCATAAGTCAGAGAATTTGAAGTGCAAATATAACAATCAATAAGGTTCTAAAGTTTGAAATCTTTCAATATCAATGATAATGAGGTTACGGCTTCAATGATAAAAGAAGTTACTGGTGTAAAAAGTGTAATTTTGCTGTCGAAAAAGCCGGTTTTATGCGAATTGATATTATTACAATTTTTCCTGAGATGTTTGATGGTCCTTTTAACCATTCCATGATAAAGCGTGCACAATCGAAAGGTCATGCCGAAATTCACCTTCATAACCTTCGTGATTTTGCAGATAATAAACATCGTAAAGTGGACGACTATCCTTTTGGCGGCGGTGCCGGTATGGTAATGATGATTCAACCTATAGCCGATTGTATTAATAAACTTAAATCAGAAAGAACCTATGATGAAATTATTTTTATGACACCTGACGGCGAATTGTTTGATCAGCCGCTTGCAAATAAACTATCGATGGTAACCAATATCATTTTAATGTGTGGTCATTATAAAGGTATTGACGAAAGGCTGCGCGAACATTATTTTACCATGGAAATTTCAATCGGCAATTATGTACTAACCGGAGGCGAACTTGCTGCAGCTGTTGTTACTGATGCCATAATCCGATTAATTCCCGGTGTTTTAAGTGACGAAACATCGGCTCTTTCCGATTCATTCCAGGACAATCTTTTATCACCGCCAGTGTATACCCGACCATCAGAATATAACAGTTGGCTGGTACCTGATGTACTGATGTCGGGTAATGAGAAGGAAATTAAAAAATGGCAGCATGAGAAAGCTGTGGAACGCACCAAACTACGCCGCCCGGGATTAATTGACTGACGAATTTCCTCCATCCAGAATATAATCCAATAAATTCGCTTGTTAAGTTGTTCTGAATTTTGTAATTTTGCTTTTATAAATCATTTAATAACAATAATATGGGATTCATAGACTCTTTGAAAAAACTTTTTGGTACATCGAAAGATGTTACAGCTGCCAAAGCAGCCGAATTGAAAGAAGCAACTACTGCGAAAGCAGCCGAACTGAAAGACACAACCACAGCAAAAGCTGAAGAACTGAAGGAAAAAGCTGCACAGGGGATTGAATCGGCGAAGGAATACACAAAAGATGTAGTGGAAAAACTTGATGATGTTGTTGAGGATGTTAAAGCCGCTGCTAAAGAAGCTACTGAAAAAGCTAAAGATTTTGGTGAAAACATCAAAGAAAAGGCTGAAGATGCACTTGAAAAATTAGATACTAAAGCAGCTGCCGTAGTTGATAAACTGGAAGAAAAAATAAGGAATGCAGCTGATGACACCAAGGAAGTAGTTGTTGAACCAGTTGCTGAACCAGTTGTTGAACCTACCGCAATTGTGGAAGGGAAAAATGAAGAAATTATTGAAGATACCACCGAAAAAACAGCTGAAGAAGTAAAAGATTCGACAAAAACAGAATAATAGATTTATAACCTATTTGGTTCTATTAGCTATATCCCCTTTGGTTGCCACCATGGGGGATTTTTATTTATCACTGATCGAAGCAGCCTTGTATCTGAGATTAAATCTAAAAAAAATCAGCAAACGAAAAACTGGCTTTAGGTTTAACATGAAAAACTCTCAATCTTCTAATAATTTGCAATCCGAATTGTGTGTTTTAATTAATTCAACTCGCTGGCAGGCTCCTTTCTTAATAACAAACCCACACAGTAGTAAAAGATCATTTTTAATGTGAAGCAGTCAAGCAGTTTGATAACTAAATTTCGTTCAAAATATCTGAATATTACTAATAATCAAGATTTCAAAGTCAGTAAAATGCTTATATTAAATAAGTTAGCACTAATTTACTAGTTAGCTCAGAGTACCATGAAATGTTATATTATTACTTAACTTTGCATCTGGTTTACAAAAAACGTGGTTATTAACATTCCATTGTTAAAAAAACCGGTACAAAGTTGTTTTGTATCAAAAAATTAGCGTAAATTTGCACTCATTTTTGAGAAAAACGCACATCTAATACATAAACTA
>CAZOXJ010000094.1:5860-15280 GCA_964583325.1 uncultured Lentimicrobiaceae bacterium | reverse complement strand
TCAAGGAAGGTTTTTAGTGCGCGGGGCAATTCAAGCCATGCAGAAATGAGCCAACTACCCAAAGCCAAGCTATTCCATAAAATCAACATGGCGAATGGCTTGCGTGGCGTGGCAAAAACCTGACGTAGAAAAGCATTCCTGTTTTATAAAGCCTTGATCTTTTCTTTGTTACTTTCTTTTGCATCAAGGCAAAAGAAAGTAAGACAAGAGCTTGTTAGATCAAATTTTCAAACCTTCAACCGCACTAATTGTCAGAAGTTAGAAAATCTTATTCCTCAAAATTTGTTTCCAGCACATCAAAATAATATTTATCCCAGGGAAGTCAGAAGACCGAAGTTCCATTGAAATTGATATAGTGCATCATTTTTGCAAGAAAAAAGTAAGGTAAAGCTAATGGTTAGTATAACTGCAATTTGTATGAGGATAATTTTGTCATAGTGAAACTTCCGACTTCAGTCTTCTGACTTCCGACTAAATATTTTACCCCACTAAAATAATAGTAGAGCCATTTAAAAATTCATTTCTGGCTTAGTGTTACTTTTACAATAAGACCAATTGATAATCAGTATTTTACCTAAAATGCGCCTTAGTAAAATTTGTTAAAAAGAAATTATCTTTTTGTGAAGTTTATGCAAACGTTTGCGGAAACGTTTTCAGAAAAATATTTATAGAAATGCCTAAAAAAGAGGATAATAAGTGTAGAATCGTATTATTCTTTTTATAGCTTTGCGCTGTTGTTCCGAACATAATTTTAAAAAGTTTAATAAAATGAGTACATTACCGGCTAAGTCAGCCTTTTTTTATGATCACTTTACGTTTTTAAAAAAGAAATACATTATTTTTATCATACCTTTCGGATATTAGAAACCCAAAGCTCACATTCTACGCAAAAAATTAATCAACCAATACAAACCAATAATCTAATCTCAAGAAAGTCAGATCTATGAAGAAAAATTTAATCTCTTTCAGGATCCTTTTACTGTTTGTGGCCTGGTTATTTGCCGTTCAGGTAAGTGCTCAGGATGTACAGTTAACAGGAAAAATTACTGATGCCAAGGACGGCTCTACGCTGCCCGGGGCCACAGTGCTGGTTAAGGGTACTACCACAGGTACGCTGACCGATCTGGATGGCAATTTTGCACTAAAAGTAAAACCGGGATCAACACTGGTATTTTCCTTTATTGGCTATGTTGCCCAGGAAGTTGTTATTTCCACTCAGAAAATCCTCGATATTAAACTGTTACCTGAAGCAACAACGCTCGATGAAATAATTGTTATCGGGTATGGTACTCAAAAGAAAACTGATCGCACGGGCGCTATTGCCCATGTTACTGCCTCTGAGTTAAACCAGGGCTCCATGACTGATCCTATACAGGGATTACAGGGAAAAGCATCCGGTGTTGTTATCACGAAAAAAGGGGGCGACCCTAACTCAGGCTTTGCTGTAAGGATTCGCGGTTCAGCCGGTTTCGACTCCAACACTCAACCCCTGTTTGTTATTGATGGTATCCCCAATGCCGATCCTACAGCTATAGCACCCGAAGATATTGAAAGTTACAATATCCTTAAAGATGCTGCATCTACAGCTATTTACGGATCACAGGGCGCAAATGGTGTAATTATTATTACTACTAAAAAAGGAAGTACGAAAGGAAAAAATGGAGGCGCTACTATTACCATTAACAGCAAAACTTCATTCGATAAAGTTGCCAACACACTAAATGTACTTAGTGCTGACGAACTGCGTGGCTTTGCCGAAACAAAGCTACAAAGCCAGCTGGGCGAGCATCCGGATTGGACTGTTGACAGTATTTTTAAAGACGGTGGTACCGATACCGACTGGCAGAACGAAATATACCGTTTGGGAATAACCACCGACAATAACCTGAGCTTCAGCGGTGGCAGCGAAACCAGTACTTATTATGCTTCTATTACACATGCTAACTGGCAAGGTGTAATGAAAGGTACCGAAAAAGAACGTACCAGTGCCAAGCTTAACCTATCGCACAAGGCATTCAACAACAAACTTACCCTAACCGGAAACCTCACATCATCGTTCGAAAATAACGATTATGAAAACTATGGAGGCTGGAATAAGGATGACATTATTTACCAGGCAATTTCGCACAATCCAACCGATCCTGTTTACAATGAAGATGGCAGTTACAACAAAACACAGCGCGAGTTTAACTACGAAAACCCGATTGCTACCATAAACGAGGTTACCAATATCCGCGATGCTAAAAGTTTTACCGGAAACCTGAAAGCCGATTGGCTGATTATTAACGGGCTAACTTTCAGTATAAACGGAGGCTATCTCCGGAATGATAATGAAAGCAATTACTTCCGTCCATCAGGCTTGTATGCATCCGCTGATAACGGGTATGCAAGGCGGAGCTACAGCAATAACTACCAGAAGATACTGGAATCAACATTAAATTATGTAAAAAAGATCGATAACCACAATTTCGATGCTATCCTGGGCTATTCATGGCAGGAGTCGGGTTATGACGGATTTTCGGCACAGGCTTCCAATGCTCAGTCACCGTATTCAGGACCAAACAATCTTCAAACACTTGTTGATGTAAAATATGGCGATATATCTTCCTATAAAGGAATGTCGCGATTAATAGGTATGTTCGGACGTGTTCAGTATAATTTCAATTCGAAGTATTATGCTTCCGGATCACTTCGTCGCGATGGTTCAACCAAGTTCGGTGAAAACAACAAATGGGGCTGGTTCCCAACAGCTGCTATTGGCTGGAATTTGCAGAACGAAGATTTCCTCTCGAATGTGAGTTGGATTGATCAGCTAAAATTAAGAGGTAGCTATGGTGTTTCGGGTAACCAGAATATCGGCGAATACCGCAGCAAAGTTGCATGGCAGCCCGGCGGACTTGCTACCAATCCTGAAACAGGTCAGCAGGTAGTATCGTTCCAGCCAGCCTGGAATGCCAATCCTGATCTGAAATGGGAAAGAACAGCAGAGGTAAACATTGGTATCGATTTTGCTTTCCTTAACAGCCGCTTCAGCGGTAGTTTGGAAGTATATCAGAAAAACACTTCCGATCTCCTCGGAGCTTACCAGGTTCCTGTTCCACCAAACCTTGCCCGCACAACTTTTGCCAACTCTGGCTCCATCGAAAATAAAGGTATTGAACTTTTCTTCCAGGCTTTTATTGTTGATAAATCTAATTTCTCCTGGAAAACAGGTTTAACTGCCTCCCATAACAAATCAGAATTTACCGACCTTGGTCAATTTGCTACTGACGAAAACGGAATCCGCCACGAAGGGTACATTTCAGGACGCGGTATGGTTGGAGAAGAATACTGGGTAACCGGAGTCGCTGTCGGACAGGAAGTTGGTGCTTTCTACCTGCCTGTGTATGTTACTATGCTTGACGGCGAATTTATTTACGAATCCAAATCCGGCGGTTATACTGCTAATCTGGGTGAAGCCAAACGCGAATGGGTGGGTTCAGCCAATGCAAAAGTAGAATTAGGATGGTCGAACAACTTTACCTTCCTGAAAAACTGGTCGGCTGATTTAGCTTTCCGTTCCATGATAGGAAACAAAGTATATAACGCAACCAAAATGTTCTTCGATTTCCCGGGCAATATGCCATCGCTGAATGGATTGCCTGAAGCTATTGACTGGTACAACGAAGGACGCACAAAAACAGGTGCCACCATCGCAGATTTTTATCTGGAAGATGCTTCATTCCTCAGGTTGGATTATGTATCGGTTGGCTACACTTTCACCACAACTAACCTCGACTGGATAAGCAACCTGAAACTGTTTGTTGTTGCCAATAACCTGTTCACTATCACCGGTTATTCGGGTATTGATCCTGAAACCTCGATGAGCGGACTTTCCTACGGTATCGACCAGTACAATGTGTATCCAAAAACACGTACAATCACTTTTGGTATTAACGCAAGCTTCTAAACATTAAAGACATGAAAAGAATACTATATCTAAGTACAGTTTTATTTTTCATTATCGTTTCGGGGTGTACCAAGCTCGATGAAACGATGTATGACAAAATTCCGGGAGATCTGTATCCCGAAAATGAGGCCCAGGTTGCCAACTTAAGTGTTGATGCCTACAAACGTATGCAAAACCTTGCCGACGATCAGGGCTGGTGGTTTCTGGCTCAGGAAATAACTTCCGATGAAATGGCTGCTCCTACCCGCGGTTCCGACTGGTTCGACGGAGGTAAATGGCTTGATATGCACACTCATTCCTGGACCAACGAAAACGAAGGTGTAAACAGGATGTGGGGTACTTTCTGGGAAGGTATCACTTCCTGTAACCAGATAATTGATATGCTCAAAGCATTGGAACAGAACGAAAGCATAAAAGCCAAAATTGCCGAAGTTGAAGTAATGCGTTCCTTCTATTATTACCTGCTTATGGATAATTATGGAGATGCTCCTTATCTTACAACAGCCATTCAGCCTGATGATTTCTTGCCTCTTAAAATTGAAAGAGAAGCAATTTACGACAGTATTGTTACTACTTTAGAGGAAAACCTGCATTACCTGAAAGCTATTGACAACAAATACCTTGCAACCCGCTACATGGGTTTCTCGTTGCTGGCAAAACTTTATCTGAATGCTGAGGTATATACAGGAACAGCACAATGGGCAAAAGCTGGTCAATATTGCGACAGCGTTATATCCGGAAATTACACCCTCGAAAGCAGTGTGCTGGCTCCGTTTAAAACCAACAATGAGAAATCATCCGAAATTATATTCTCTATTCCTTACGATGAGGATAATTTCACCGGATTCAGGATTCACATGCGTTCGTTACACTACCAGAGCAATCTTACCTTTGATATGGTTGCCGGCCCCTGGAATGGTTTTTGCGCCGTGCCTACTTTCTTTGATACCTACGAAGACGGCGATATAAGAAAGAGTTCATACTTCCTGTATGGCCCTCAAAAAACGATCACCGGTGCCGAAATTATCGAAAGTATAACAGGGGAACCTCTGGATATCGATCCAAATATTCCCGCTTTAAAAATGGATGAAGGAGCATTTACACCAAAACAGATCAGAACTACCGGTGCCCGTGCTATCAAATACGAAGTTAAAGTTGGTGCCAAGGAAAATTTAAGCAATGATTTCCCGTTATTCCGTATCACTGACTTCTACTTAATGAAGGCTGAAACTGAAATCCGCCAGGGCCGCAACGGCGATGAGTGGATAAATCCTATCCGCGAACGTGCAGGTGTAAGCACATGGACCGGAGCTACACTCGATCAGTTATTGGCCGAACGCGGACGCGAATTATGGCTCGAAGGCCATCGCCGCCAGGATCAGATTCGGTATGGGAAATTTGGAAACAGCTGGTGGGAAAAACCAGCCAGTGACCAATCAAGAAGAACTTTCCCTATTCCAAAATGGGCTATAGATGCCAATCCAAATCTAGGCCTGTAAATTTCTTACTTTAAATTCCACAAATCAATCAATCAATAATCAATACCAATTAAAAACTCAAATCATGAAAAACCTGAATTTTAGTAGATTTATGAAGTTGACCTGGGCATTGTTACTCAGTTTGACTTTTATTGCAACTTCGTGTAAAGATGACGAAGATCCTGTTGATCCACCAGTAATTGTTCTGGATGGTCTGTATGTTAAAGGCGGCGCAACTGCCCTTACCGATTTCGATGCTAAAGGAATGCTGAAAGTAACCCGTAACGAAGTTAACCAGGCCGACCGTGCTGAATTGGTTGAAATTTTCGTTGCTATTAAAGCAGGTGCTCCCGGTTTCAACATTGTAAATGTTGCCGGAAGTGTTCAAACAACCTGGGGCCCTGGCGCTGATTTCGCTGTTGTTGCTGAAGCTGATCGTAATGTAGACGAACCTAAAGTTGATTTCTGGCGTGGATCGTATGCTGAAAACACAACCGCTTTTACAGTTCCTGCTGATGGGTTGTACCATATAGTACTGGACAAACAACTTAAGAAAATCGCTATTCTTCCTGTAGTTTGGGGCGTTATAGGTGCCGCTACTCCAGGTGGATGGGGTGGAAGCACTGCTATGCCTGCAAAAGGTTTCGATCTCAATACTATGACTTTCGAAATCAACGACATGGTTCTTACCAAAGCTGACTGGAAATTCCGTTATTCCGATGGATGGAAAGTTATCCTTGATGCTGAATACGATCTTGGTGGTGGTGTAGTTGGTATCAAAGCCAATACAAACTTAGGCGGTGCTGTTAATGCACTTGTACCAGGCGGAGCAAATATTCCTAATGCTGAACCAGGTAAATATACTGCCAAAATGGTTTGGACCCTTGGTTCAGGTTTTGTTGCTACAATGACCAAAACCGGTGATCTTGCTTTGATCGACTATACCAATACCGAGCTTGGACTTATTGGTAATGGTTTAATGGTTAGCGGTGCACAGCATAACTGGGATGTTACCTTAATGGTAAGCAAACCTGTTGTTGAAAACGAAACCAACTACACATGGACTTACAACCAGGTTGAAGTTACAACCCTTGGTTCATTCAAAATCCGCGAAGGTCAGGACTGGAACAAGAAGAGCATTGGTTACAATGATGTTACCATGGCTGGTCTTGCAGCTGACAAATTCACTACCAACAACGATGGTAACTTTGTTCCTACCGAAGATGGTACCTACGACATGGTTCTGAAAATTGATGCCGTTACCGAAAAATACACTTTCACTGTTAATCCTGCAGGTGCCACTCCCGAAATGTTTATGTTAGGCGACGGTTGCACAGCTGGCTGGGATAATACAAAAGCTCTTCCAATGATGAAAGCAAGTGATGGTGTGTATTATATTTCAACCACCCTCTTAGGCGATGGCAAATACATTAAATTCATCACAACCCCTGGTCAGTGGGAACCTATGTACGGAACTGACGCAGCAGGAACAAGCACAGGAGGTAACCTGGTTTACCGTGCAGTAGGTGATCCTGATCCTGCAAGCATTCCATGTCCTGCAACCGAAGGCAAGTACATTGTAACTATTAACACGAACAACCTAACTTACACAATTGCACCAGCTCTTTATATGCTCGGCGATGGTTGTGCTGCAGGTTGGGATAACAATGCTGCTCTTTCGATGACTGGTGGTGGAAACGGAGTATATACTCTTACCACTGATCTGGGTGCTGCACTTTCTATTAAGTTTATCACAACTTTGGGTGCATGGGAACCAATGTACGGAACTGCTGCAGGTGCTGTTGCTGAAAGCGGTGTTCTTGTTTACCGTGCTCCTGGCGATCCTGATCCGGCTAACATTCCTACTCCTGCTGCTGCAGGCAAGTACACTGTTACCGCTGATATTATCAATCTGACCTACACTATTGCTGCTAAAAAGTAGTAATACCTGAGATGTAAAACTCCGAAAAGAGGCTATCTGAAAAGATAGCCTCTTTTTATACCTCTTAAAAAAAACAAGGAACCCATTCCTCCCTTGTTTTTCCGCTTTCGCTTAAAGAAAGCTTTTAAACCCGGATTTTTATTCTGAATACAATACCTCTCACTGTGCTTTTAGCCGGATTGCTATAGCCATGCCAGTTAAAAAACAGGTTCCGGAAAATATCTGGTTAGTAAAATTCCAAAACCAGTAAACTTAAATAGTAAGATACCCTTATTACCGGAGCCTCATTTTGAAAAACTAAAGTATCCGTTATCAAGTAATTTATACTTTCCCAAGTCCTAATCCAATGCAACAACGCAACCTGTTATATGATATCTGGGGGAAACTCTATCCCGGGATTTCTACCCGAATTCTGGAGAATTTTCTGTTGACCATTGATGTTAACCGCACCAATATCAAGCCGGATTCGGATCAGGTTGACTGGTACAAAGATGCCGTTGTTTATTCGGTTTATGTTGATCTTTTCAATCATGATTTTGCAGGATTAACCCAAAAACTTGATTACCTCCACGATTTGGGAATAAACTGCTTATGGTTATTGCCGGTCCTCGATTCGCCTATGCGTGATGCAGGTTTCGATATCAGCGATTATTACAGCATTCGTGCTGAACTTGCCGGAGCCGAAGGTGCTGATAAACACGCTGTTTTCAGCCAGTTTCTCTCCGAAGCCCATAACCGTGGCATAAGAGTGATTTTTGATATTGCCATGAATCACACTTCGAACCAGCACCACTGGTTTCAGGAGGCACGAAAATCAAAAGATAATCCATACCGCAATTATTATATCTGGAGCAATGATACTGCCAGGTACAACCAGGCACGCATAATTTTTAAAGGTATAGAGGAATCAAACTGGGAACCCTGGGGCGACCAATATTATTTCCACCGCTTTTTTAATTTTCAGCCGGATCTCAATTACAAAAACCCTCAGGTTTTGCTGAGTATGAGCCGCGCATTATTGTTCTGGCAAAATGCCGGTGTGGATGGATTCCGTGCCGACGCTATTCCCTACATCTGGAAAGAAGAAGGAACCGAATGCGAAAACCTGGTGCCAACACACCTAGTGGTAAAATTTCTGCGGGCAATACTCGATTATATAAAACCCGGATCACTATTGTTGGCCGAAGCCTGCCAGCAGCCAGCGAAGGTAGTGGAGTATATGGGCGAAGGCGACGAGTGCCATGCCGCGTATCACTTCCCGCTGATGCCACGCATTTTTAAATCCATTGCCATGAAAAGTGGCAAGCCTATCGAAGAAACTCTTTCAAAAGAATTTACCCCTGAGTTACCTCCCAGCGGACAATGGTTTACCTTCCTGCGTTGCCACGATGAACTCAGTCTCGAACTCGTTTATGTTACCGAAGAGGAACGTAAATACATTCATCAGCAATATTGCCTGAAACCCGAATGGGACTTCCGGCTTGGCGAAGGCATTTCGGCGCGCCTGTCGGAACTTATGCAGCGCGACCATCGCCGCATACTGCTGGCTTATTCCATCATTCTCACCCTTCCGGGAACACCCGTTATTTATTACGGCGACGAATTCGGAAAACTGAATGACGAAGCATATTACGAAGAACTTATCCGCCTTACAGGTAAAGATGATACCCGTTTCCTGGTGAGGGGAAAAATTGACTGGAACGAACTTGAATTAAACCTTAATAATCCCGAAAGCTTCAGCAGCAAGATTTACAATAAACTTAAGCTGATGCTGAAAATTCGCAATCAACATAAAACTTTTGGACGGGGAAGTATTGATTTCATAACACTTCCCGGCTTAGAAAACGGAAAAATATTGTCATTCTACCGTACTTTCGGAACTGAAAAATGGCTCATCATACATAACATGACTGATACAACGGTGAAAATAAATCTGCCCGCAGGCGCTGAAAAATGCGAAAATGTGTTTGACGGCACTGTGCCTTTCCAGCTTGAAGCCTATGGATTTAAGTGGGTAAAGATCAGTTAAGAAATTAACTTCGGATTATCAG